>JALRKF010000018.1 GCA_023254905.1 Crocinitomicaceae bacterium
ACAGTGGTTAAGGCAAATGCTAATCCTGAAGACTACAACAACCTTTCTGCGGATGACAAAAACGCACTTGTGCAAGACTGCGTGGTAGAAGTCGAAGAAGAGCAAGAAGAAGAATTAGAGTCGTTTTAAAATAGAAAGAAAGTGAAGGCAGCCTAAAGGTTGCCTTTTTTTATTTTCAAAAAATTCCGGAGGATATCTAAACCGCAATCTGTCATTATTGATTCTGGATGAAATTGAATTCCGTAAAGTCCTCTAGATGGTTGACTCATAGCCATCAAGGTGTTATCGGAAATCGAAAAAGCATCACAATTGAAATTATGTGATTTTTCTACTCTCCAGCTGTGGTATAATCCCACATTTAGCTTTGCGGGTAATCCCTGAAATATACCGGTATGATTAACAATTGTTATCATTTCTTCAACACCGTGCATAACAACTTTTTTGTTCTTTAGCTTAGCTCCTAGATGGAGTGCGATCGCCTGCATTCCCAAGCATACGCCAAGAATTGGTAGCTTGCCATCGCAGAGCCGAATAATTTCCATAAGATTTGTATGCTCTTGTGGTAATCCAGGGCCAGGTGACAAAACTATTGAATCGTATGCAAGCAATTTTTCTTTCACAACCTCGTTGTTTCTAACAACATCTACCCTACAATTGATGCCCTCGAGATAATGACTCAAGTTATAAGTAAAAGAATCGTAATTATCTACGAGCAGTATATGATGCAAAATCTGATTATTTTTGACCGAAATTAACAAATTTTAAAACCTTGAAAAAAGTAATTCAAATTTCAGGTGCTCCAGCACCAATAGGTCCTTACAGCCAAGCTGTGCTTATAAATGATACATTGTACGTTTCGGGTCAAATCCCGATGGATCCCATAACAGGAGAATTATTAACGGGTAACATTAAAGATCTCACTAAAGGTGTAATGCAAAATATTGGCAACTTACTTAAAGAGGAGAACATGGATTTTTCCAATATCGTTAAATGCACCATATTTTTAAAGGATATGACACAATTCAATGATATTAATGAAGTTTATGCTACTTATTTTAGTGATCTCCCACCAGCGCGCGAGACTGTGCAGGTTAGTATGTTGCCTAAAGATGTAGATATTGAAATTTCATGTATCGCGGTTAAATAATTGAATAATGAAACAACATATGACCTATCTGTTATCATTGTTAACTACAATGTGCAGTACTTTCTTGATCAATGTTTAGACTCTGTCAAGAAAGCCTCTTGTAGACTGAAAGTTGAGGTATTTGTTGTTGATAATAGTTCAAAAGACGATTCTCTCCGGATGGTAAGTGAAAAGTATCCTGAGGTAGAGCTTATCGTTAACAGTGAAAATGTCGGGTTTTCAAGAGCAAATAACCAAGCTATTCAATTGGCGCGAGGAAAATTTATACTTCTTTTAAATCCAGATACCGTAGTAGGTGAAGATACTTTTGAGCGCACATTGAGTTATATGGAAGAGTTCCCAAAGACAGGAGGGCTAGGAATTCGAATGATTGATGGTAGGGGTAACTTCCTGCCAGAGTCAAAAAGAGGTCTACCCTCTCCAATGGTAGCATTTTATAAAATATTTGGATTGAGTTCATTATTTCCTAAATCAAAACGATTTGGACAGTACCATTTTGGACATATTCCTGAAAATGAAACCACAGAAATTGATGTTCTCAGCGGAGCCTTCATGTTGATGCGGAAGGAAACGCTTATTGAAACTGGGCTGCTAGATGAAAACTTCTTTATGTACGGGGAGGATATCGATCTTTCTTACAGAATTCAGTTGGCTGGTTACAAAAACATCTATTACGCAGATAGTTCAATTATTCACTATAAAGGAGAATCAACGAAAAAAGGTTCGGCGAATTACGTATTTGTCTTTTACAGAGCAATGATCATTTTTGCTAGAAAACACTTTTCACAAAATAATGCTTGGATCTATTCACTTTTTATCAATTTGGCAATATATCTCAGGGCTTCGTTTGCATTATTGGGTAGATTGATTAAAAAGCTCGCTTTACCATTCACTGACTTTGGATTAATTACGTGGGGATTATTCGCGCTGACGAATTATTGGACAAATGCCGGAATTGAATTCCCGGTAGAATTAATTATCTATTCTATTCCTATTTATGGGATAACTTGGGTCTTTTCAAACTTTTTTCAAGGATCTTATGATAAGCCAATTAGATTATTCAAATTTATTCGAGGAACCCTAGTGGGTACAATACCGATATTGCTTGCGTATGGCTTACTTCCCAAGGAATTTCAATTCTCCAGACTTTTCATTTTGATCGGTGCAGCTTGGACAATAATCTATTATATTATTTCAAGATTATACCTGCATTTCACGATCAATGGAAAGTTTGATCTTCTAAGTAGAACTAAAAGCAGATTTCTCATATTTACGAGATCTTCATCTGATTTAATTCAGGATCAATTAAAATATTCTCACGGAGAAATAAGTGAGATCAATGAAAGCACTGAGCTGATCGAGGGAAAAGATTTGAAAAAATTCGATGTATTGATTTATGACAGCAGCAGTTTGAGTTACCGTGAAATCATTGATCATATGCGACAAAACAGAGATGTTGGACGTTCATACAAAATCGCTCCAGAACATGTTGATTATTTCATTGGAAGCGACTCCATTGATACAAAGGGAGAACTTTATATTTTAAATCTAAATACTTTGCTGAGTGAGGAGAACAAGCGTAAGAAGAGAACTTTTGACTGGAGTTTTTCCCTGTTTTTGTTAATACTCCTTCCATTTAATATCTGGAGCTATTCCAACAAGAAAGGTTATTTGAACAATTTAATCTCTATTCTGATAGGTAGAATATCATTTATTGGCTTCACAGAAAATACGAGAATGAAAGATGTTCGACTTCCTAAAATTAAGCCTGGAGTGTTACAACCATCAGATATTTTAGGTATTCAAGAAGAATCTGTTATCGAGAAGTTAAATTTATTGTATGCAAGAGATTATTCTATGCGTAAGGACTTTTCAATAGTTCTAAAAGCGTGGAAAAAATTAGACCGATAAACACGAAAGGCTCCTTGTAGGAATCGAATTTTAGGTTATTTTTGTGACCAAATTCAACGTAAAAATTTATGGCACAGATAGAGATCAGGCTTCCGAAAATGGGTGAAAGCGTTACTGAGGCTACTATTACTAATTGGTTAAAAAATATAGGCGACACAGTGGCATTAGATGAACCATTAGTTGAAGTTGCTACGGATAAAGTTGATAATGAATTACCCTCTGAGGCCGAGGGTGTTCTCGTTAAACAGTTATTTAACGTTAATGATGTTGCACAAGTAGGTGATGTTATCGCTGTTATCTCCACCGATGGAGACGCTCCAGCAGAAGTTGCCCCAACTGTTATTGAAGAGCCTATAAGTACTGCTGTCGAAGAAACAATTGCCGAAATCCAGACTGAAGTTGAAACAGCTGCCATTGTAAATGGAAGTAATGGAAGTACGACAGAATTATCTAAAAATGGTCCATCTGGAAAATTCTACTCTCCACTTGTGCGAAGTATCGCAAGCAAGGAAAATATAAGCATGAACGAGCTCGAGGCTATCAAAGGAAGTGGTCAGGGTGGTCGTGTGACAAAAAGAGATATACTAGCGTATTTAGAAAATGGAAAAACGACAGAAGAAATTTCAGCTAGCAGTATATTACAACCCTCTTCTGCTCCAGTTACCTCAAATAACATCTCCATTCCAGCTGGATCTGGATTCTTATCAAACATAAAAGAACCTGTTGTTACCCCAGGTCCCGGCGATGAGATTTTGGAAATGGATCGAATGAGGAAAATGATCGCTGAGCACATGGTCATGTCTAAGCATGTTTCGCCACATGTAACAAGTTTCGTTGAAGCTGATGTAACAAGTATAGTTGAATGGAGAATTCGAGTTAAAGATGACTTTGCGAAACGTGAAAATGAAAAAATCACATTCACACCTATCTTCATCGAAGCAGTTGTAAAAGCTATCAAAGATTTCCCGATGATAAATGTCTCTGTTGCTGGAGATAAAATCGTTAAGCGAAAAAACATTAACGTTGGTATGGCGACAGCTCTACCATCTGGAAACCTTATAGTTCCGGTAATAAAGAACGCAGATAGAATGAATATTGTAGGCCTTACAAAGTCTGTGAATGAACTTGCGAATAATGCGAGAACAAATAATTTAAAACCTGAAGATATTCAGGGAGCAACCTATACTGTGACAAACGTTGGAACTTTTGGAAATGTTATGGGCACTCCAATTATTAGCCAACCCCAAGTTGCAATCCTCGCACTAGGCGCTATACGTAAAGTTCCTGCAGTCATTGAAACTCCAAATGGTGACTTTATTGGCATTCGACATAAAATGTTCCTTTCACACTCTTATGACCATAGAGTTGTCGATGGTGCACTTGGTGGTCAATTTGTTCGACGAGTAGCAGATTACCTGGAGCAATTTGATCCATCAAGAGAAATATAATCATTATGATAAAACCACTATTCACACTACTTTTTCTTTCACTACCTATTCTCGCATCATCTCAAATCACGGAGCTTGAAGTAAGACGTATGGTCAGAGATGCATCTGAACAGGAGCTCGTTATAGAGTGCTCAAGAATGCTCCAAGAGGACTATTTCTATTTTGCTGAGATTATTGTAGACAAACTACTTAAGTTTAACCCACAAAGCAGCAACTATCATTACAGAAAAGGATTTATCGTTCTAGACTCCCGTCGAGATTACGAAACGGCGATGCCTCATTTATTCATGGCAATTAAGAGTACCAAAAAGAATTATGATATGTATTCAGCTAATGAGGAGTCAGCTGCGGTAGATGCCTATTATCACTTAGCAAGATGCTATCATTTAGATTATCAGCTCGAAGAAGCAAAGAAGTATTATCAAATGTTCATCGATAACTCGAGCAAAAAGTCTGAGCTAATTCCTCAAGCCGAGTTAAGACTTTTACAATGTGATGTTGCCAAAGAACTCGTCAATAAACCAAAAAATGCAATCGTTCGAAACATTGAATCACCGGTAAATACGAATGACCCAGAATATTCACCATCAATATCATTGGACGGAAAATCACTTTATTTTACCTCTCGAAGAAGGTGGCAGGACTCTAGTACTGACATTTACAAAGATCCCAAGCTAAATCAGTATCCAGAGGATATTTTTGTTAGCTATATCGATGAGAATAGAAATTTCAGTGATCCTGAAATGCTAGAATTCGCAGAAGCACGCATTAATGAAGCTTCGGTTTCAATTAGTTCCGATGAGAAAAAGATTTACGTCTACAAAGATCAGGATGGATACGGTGATCTGTACTATTCAGATTTTAAAAAACAGAAATTCGAAGAGCTCTTGCATATCAAAAATAATAACATCAATACTAAATTTTGGGAGACCCATTGTACCGTAACTCGAGATGGATTGCAGATGTACTTTGTTTCATCTCGACCTGGCGGTTTTGGAGGAAGAGACATCTACAGAATCGTAAAACTTCCAAATGGAGAATGGAGTGAACCAATCAATCTTGGTCCCGAGATAAATACAGCGTACGATGAGGACTGTCCATTCATTGCAGTGGATAATAAGACACTCTATTACAGTAGCAATGGGAAGACAAGTATGGGTGGGTTTGACATCTTTATGACTATTAGAGATGAAAATGATGTTTGGTCAACATCTTTAAATCTAGGTTTTCCAATAAACAGTACCGGAGATGATGTCTTCTACACGACAACAGCGGATGGATTGCGAGGATACCTTTCTTCTTACCGAAAAGGTGGACAAGGAGAAAAGGATATATATGAAATCGAGAATGACTATTTAGGAATTAAATCAATCAGTCTGTTGAAGGGCGAATTTCGAATGACCGACGGCTCTCCTGTTGGTAATGATGTGGTTGCTCTTCTTTCTTGCGAAAACTGTAACGATGCAAATTCAATGGGGGTAGACCTTAGAATTAAGTCAGGTAGTTTCTTTAGTGCACTTGATCGTTGTAAGGATTACACTCTAAGATTATATGCAGATAGTGGACAAAGACTTTTGAAAACAGAGAAATTTACAACGCTCTGCAATGATCAAAATGAAACGATTGAAAGAATAGTTTATGTTCCAAATTATACGCTAGCAGGAACTGTAGCAGATGACAAAACACTTGAATGGATTGAAGGAGCTATTATTACAATGAATGAGACAGGAAATGAGAACATCATCTCTGAATTCAACTCAGACTCATTAGGAGCATTTGTTTCTAATTACTTACAAGATAAAAATCTGGGAGATAGAATATCTCTTGAGTTCCATATTTCAAAACAAGACTACCTTACACAAACCTTTAAACTTGATACCGTTCTTGGAAAATTTAGTCACATTCAATTAGACTACTTACTTGCCAAAGACGAGGCGGGAATCGATCTTGCAAAAGTACTTAATCTGAATCCTATCTACTTTGACTTAGATAAATCTAATATTCGATCTGATGCCTCGATAGAGCTAGATAAAATCGTTGTTATCATGAATGAAAATCCGGATATCAAAATCGAACTTGGCTCACATACAGATTGTCGTGCATCTTACTCATATAACATGAAACTATCTGACAGAAGAGCTAAATCTTCAGCACAATATATTCGGGAAAGAATTAGTACCCCAGAACGCATCTATGGAAAAGGATATGGAGAATCAAAACTTGTGAATGATTGTGGATGTGAAGGTGATATTGTCTCTGACTGCAGTGAAGAAGAGCATCAGCTGAACCGTCGAACAGAATTCGTGATAGTCAAATAGAATAACTTAAATAATAAAATGAGCCGGGGTAACTCCCGGTTTTTTTGTAACTTTTGCTACCTACCTTCGTATCAACTCATAGATTTCAAAACAATCGACCATGAGCAATAGATTCATATTACTACTCTTTGCTGTAATAATTGGTGTAAATGTATTTGCCCAAGAAACTGAAGACGGTATTACCGAAGAATTAGTTCGTCAAATCGCCGAAACAGAGAATGAAGCAACACTCGTTAAAGAAGCTTCCGCATTTATGCAAGAGGGATATCTTTACTTTTCCGAAATACTCGTAGATAAGTTATTGGAGTACAATGCAGAGAGTCCAAACTATAATTATCGTAAAGGATTTTTAATGTTAAAAATTCGAAAGGATTATGATGGTGCAAAAAAATATCTAGAAAAAGCTATTGTGGATGTAGATCCTAACTATGATGCATACTCGCCGCGAGAGAAAAGAGCACCTACAGATGCTTTTTATCACCTAGGTCAGTGTTATCACCTAGATGAAGACGTTACAAAAGCTCATGAGATGTATTCGAAGTTTATCGAAATTTCAAAATCATCCTCTGAACTCATTCCTGTGGCAAAAATGAATCTTCAGCAATGCAATGTTGCTCGATATGCCTTGAGTAATCCAAAAGATATATTTCTAAAAAATATTGGTCCAGCTATTAATACTGTCGATCCAGAATATTCCCCAGTTATCTCTCTGGACGGCGGATCCCTTTATTTTACATCAAGACGACCTTGGCCAAAAAATGAAACAGAAAAATTGAGAGATCCTGCCATTAACCAGTACCCAGAGGATATCTATGTCAGTTATCTGAACTTTGAGGATTCTACTTGGACTGCACCCGAGAAACTAGATTTCTGTCAACCAGTCAGAAACGAAGCGACAATTGCGATAAGCTCGGATGAACGTAAAATCTATGTTTATATGGACTCTACAGGATATGGAGATATCTATTTTACTGATTTTTACCATGCTAAATTCAATACAATCGAGGCGATGTCCATTCCTAAACTTAATACACAGTACTGGGAAACTCACAGTATGATGACGCACGATCAGAAGTCTCTTTACTTTGTATCTGACAGACCGGGAGGATATGGAGGTCGCGATATTTACGTTGTACATAGACAAGAGAATGGTTCTTGGTCAGAACCTATGAATTTAGGTCCAAAAATTAATGGTCCATTTGATGAGGACTCCCCTTTTATTTCAATTGATAATAAAACACTTTATTATGCAACAAATGGTGAAAAAAGTATGGGTGGATTTGATATCATGCGCTCTGATCTTCAATCTGACGGCAATTGGTCAGAGGGAATGAATCTTGGTTACCCAATTAACTCAACAAATGATGATGCTTTCTACACTACAACTATTGATGGTCGTAGAGGTTATATGACATCTTTTAGAGAGGGAGGATATGGTGAAAAGGATATTTATGAGATCTATAATGATTACTTGGGAGTTAAAGATTTAGCTGTTTTAAAAGGTATAGTGAAAACGGTCGATGACAAGCCCATTCCGGAGGACTTCGCTATCAACGTGAAACTTGTGTGTGTTGATTGTGATGAAAGCGCAAATAACAAGTTGGTCTACCCTCGTCTTCGTGACGGAATCTTCATGACTGGTCTGGAGCCTTGTAAAACATACCGATTAGAATATAAGAACGTAACTGATGAATTAGAATTAGGTAACGAGTCCTTTACAACACTTTGTGATACCGCATATCAAGAGATTTACAAAGAACTTCTACTTGATGTCGATAAAAAAATGCTCATCTTCCCTGAAGACACGCTTGAACTGGATACGGTTTCGGTAACTTCTTATCCTAACCTGGAATTTATTCACTATTTCGCCTACAATAAAAATAAATTGAATGTTAAGCGCGGAAAGCTTAAGCAGTTTGTAAAGGATATTGAGGGACAACTCGATGGTGGAAGAGAAAAGATTACAATTAATGTATACTCATCCGCGTCAAATGTTCCTACTAAAACGTATGACACAAATGAAAAGCTAACTAAATTGCGTGCTGAAAATATGAAATACGACTTAATACAGCACTTCGAGAATAATGATCAATACAAAGGTCGTGTAAATGTTGTAATTGTGACGGCTCTCGTCCAAGGACCAGATTATACGGGTGACTATAGAGATAAAGAAAAATATTTCCCATATCAATACGTAGGATTGAAAACGGAATAAGCATGAAAGGGTCGGTTTTACCGGCCCTTACCTTTTTGCTATGCTATACTCCACTCCATAATCTTATCTTTGTAATATGAATATCAAATTAGAGAGATCCTTAGCTATCTTTGACCTAGAAGCAACAGGACTCAATATAACGCAGGATCGAATTGTTGAGATTGCAATAATTAAGATCAATGCTGATGGTAGCAGAGAGGATTATCACAAACGAATTAATCCTCAAATTCCAATACCTAAAGAGGTTTCCGCAATTCATGGAATTTTCGACAAAGACATTGAAGATGCTCCAATTTTTGAAGATATTCTGGATGAATTGATGACTTTTCTTGGAGATTCTGATATCGCCGGTTATAACAGCAATAAATTCGATTTACCTCTACTCGCAGAAGAGATTTTAAGAACAGGTAGAGATATTGACCTATCAACAAGAAAGCATATTGATGTTCAAAACATTTTTCACAAAATGGAACAACGAACTTTAATAGCTGCCTATAAATTTTATTGTGAAAAAGATCTGACCAATGCTCATAGTGCTTTCGCCGATGCTGAGGCTACATGGGAAGTTCTTGACGCCCAAATCTCTCATTACGAGAACCTAAAGGAAGATGTAGATTTTCTTGCCGAATTCTCGAAGCATGGCGATGTTACCCGTGTTGATTTCGCAGGAAGATTAGCATTGAACGAGAATAACGAGATGATTTACAACTTTGGAAAACATAAGGGAAAAACAGTTGTTGATGTTCTCAAGGACGAACCAGGATACTATGGCTGGATGCTAGATGCTGATTTTCCGCTGTACACCAAACAATGTCTGCGCAAAGAAATGAACCGCATCAAGGCCGAGCGAGAGGCTCAAAACGCAAACCTCAGTCTTGACGATAAATTAAATGCTTTACGCAACAAATTCAACACGAATAAATGAAAATAATCTGTATCGGACGTAATTATGTGAATCATGCGAAAGAAATGAACGCATCGGTACCTAGTTCTCCAATTTTTTTCATGAAGCCTGATACGGCATTACTAAGAGATGGCAATGATTTCTATCATCCAGATTTTTCTAATGATATTCATTATGAATGTGAACTAGTAGTAAAAATCAATAAAGTTGGAAAGAACATTCAAGAAAAATTCGCTAGAAAATATTACAATCAAATTTCCCTTGGACTAGACTTTACCGCTCGTGACCTTCAATCAAAATGCAAAGAAAATAGCCATCCTTGGGAAATTGCCAAATCTTTTGATTGCAGTGCAGCTATTTCCAATGAATTCATTGATATAAACAATTTTTCGGATGAAATAATATTTGACTTAGCCAAAAATGGAGAAGTTGTGCAAATTGGTAATTCGGCGGATATGATATTCAGTATAGATGCATTAATAGCGTATATTTCTAAATTTATTACGTTAAAAGTTGGAGACCTAATCTACACAGGAACTCCTGCAGGTGTTGGTTCTGTAAAAATTGGTGACAAACTTAGAGGTACTCTTGAAGGTAGGACTATGTTTGAATTCGAGATAAAATAACTACTTCCCTGCTCCTTTGAAAACAATAAGTACGGTGTACAACATGATCTTGAAGTCCAAGGCTAGTGAGCGATTTTTAAGATAAAGCAGATCGAATTTCATTCTAGCTAACATTTCCTCTACATTTTCTGCATATCCAAACTTCACCTGGCCCCAAGATGTTATTCCCGGTCGAACATTTGTAAGCTGGTGAAACTGAGGCTCTAACTCAGTTATCTTGTCGATATAATATTGACGTTCAGGTCTGGGACCAACTAATGACATGTGCCCAAAAATCACATTCAAAAATTGAGGAAACTCATCTATTCTGTATTTACGCATAAACCGCCCTATCCTTGTAATTCGGGGGTCATTTGACGATGAAAGCTGTGGGCCTGCCTTCTCTGCATCGTTAATCATAGTTCTGAACTTAATGATTTGGAAAGATTTACCATTCATACCTATTCTATCTTGTAAAAAGAAAATAGGACCCGGTGAAGTTAGCTTCGTTATTACCGCAAGGACCAGGAATAAAGGTACTAAGAAAATTAGTGCGAGGGAAGATATTAATATATCCAGTAATCTTTTAAAAACTCGCTGCCATACTGGCATTACTTCAGAGTTAATATCAATTAACAAAGCACCGAAGATATTGCTCATCTCAACCGTTCCCGATAATATATCATACATATCAGGTAGAATTTTAATTTTAAGCTGACCACCTTCTAATCTAGAGAGCACAGCCTTTAATCGGTCATGCTCGGAACTCTCCAAAGCAATAATCACCTCCTCTATTTCATACTTTCTGAGAATTCCATCGACATCATCAAAATGACCAAAATAGGGCAATTTGTCCTTCAAAAGCGTATCTACTCCATTCAAATTAATAAAACCAACAAAATCAGTCCCGTAACCTTTCGGACTAGACTGTATCTCATTATATATCTCGACAGCCTTATCGCTTCCACCTACTAATAATGTTCGAAAACCAGCTTTCCTGGAGTGTATTTTGTGAACTATGTAACTGACAAATAAAAACCGCGGTATGATCAGAAAAGTAAATAATACTATTGTAAGGAGCAGAATAGATTTATAGTATTGTTTGTATCCCGTAATTTGATCATCGAGCAAGAATAGAAAGAAAACAACCAATACTCCAATAAGTGTAGCACCTAGAGTAAGATTAAGAATTCTTAATCTGAAGAGTCTCCGAACATCGTGATATGTACCTTGCAATAGATATATAAAAATCCATATTAAAGGAATAAATAGAACACCCAACAGAAAATTGGGATCTGATGAAAACGACGAACCCTCAATTTGAGTTTTACGAAGAAAGTAAAAAACTGCCCAAGCTACAGCAGAGAATGAGTAATCAAGAATGAAAAGAAGTATTGTTAAAACGCTAGCATTCATCTAGAAGTGAACAACTTTAATATTATCCAGAATTATAAATGAAGAAGTATTATCATCACTCAATTGAGACTCAAAGCTTTGCTTAAAATACTCTGCTCCGACGGAACCAGAGACAACATCTTTTAAATCACAATAGATCTTTTTCCACTTTATTTCGTTCAATTCTTGTTTATTCAACTGAACATTCGGGTTTTCCACAACATTTGTTGAACTCAGCGCCAAAACTCCTGTAACCAGATTTTCTGTATTGTAATAATCTATTTCCAGGTATACTTCATCCCCCTGATTCGGTAAAAACATATCTTCTGAAGTTGAGACCCATTCAAAATTTGTGGGGTCCAACTGAATTTCTCCATAATAGCCCCATTGACCAATAGCAGGATCATTATTCTTTATAAGTACCGCAGATGAATTAGGTGAATCGGTTAATTTATTCCCACCTTCAAAGTCTTCAATCCAAAAATTTGTTTGATTGTAGTAGCGTGTAACTGGATTTAACTCAAGTGTATCATTTGGGGTCAGTTCAAAGTTGACCTCATAAACTTCACAAAAAGGATATATTTTTTTTGTAGCCGATATGCCATTATTCAGTATGGTAGGGTATATTTTTATATTCCGCATTCCGGAATAAAGAACAGGAATTTTGAATGGAACCTCGAAAATACCGATAAACTCATTGTCTATATAAACCCAAGCATCGCTGAAATTGTGTGTCAACTCTCCTGGATCCGAAATTGGATCAAAATTCTCCTCTAGGGTCCAATTATTTACTTTGAGCCACGTTGGATCCGGATTATTCTTTATACATCCTGTTAGCAGGACCAAAGTGGATAGCAAAGCGAATAAAGTTTTCATAGAAGTATACTGCAAATTTAACGAATCCTACACTTAAATATTGTTTTGCGAATAAATAGTCGCTGACTCATTCAACTTATTCATTATTTGTTGAGCTACATCCAAAGCATCACATCCATCTTGAAGAGAGACTACAGGTGTTGTATCCTTCGTAATTGATTCGTAAAAAGAAGCAAGCTCTTCCTTGATCGCATTGATTTCGTCGATCTTCGGTTTATCAAAAAGAACCTTCTTGATTGGTTTTTCATTTCCCATATCGAAAGTGATATCAAAAGGATCTGGTTCACCTTTAAGCTCTTGCATTCGAACAACTTCCGTTTCTTTCTTAAGGAAGTCAACACTGATGTACGCATCTTTTTGAAAAAATCGAGATTTACGCATATTCTTCATGGAAATTCTGCTCGAGGTCAGATTAGCAACACAACCATTTTCGAATTCAATTCGTGCATTCGCAATATCAGGAGTATCCGAAACTACAGAAACTCCGGAGGCTGATATATTCTTAATCTCACTTTTTACAACACTCAGAATAATATCAATATCATGGATCATAAGATCTAAAACAACAGGGACATCCGTTCCTCTAGGATTAAACTGCGCCAAGCGATGAGTTTCAATGAACATTGGCTTTGTTAGGTAGGGCTTTGCAACCTGAAAAGCTGGATTAAATCTTTCCACATGGCCTACTTGTACCTTCACCCCTACTTCATTCATGATTTTTATCAAGGATTGCGCCTCTAAAACTGATTCGGTAACAGGCTTCTCAATGAAAACATGAATTGATTGTCTGAGAGCTTTCGAGGCGCATTCATAATGTGAAAGTGTAGGCGTTACTATGTCTAGGCAATCTACTTCATTTATCAATTCCTCAATGGAGGTAAATGATTTCGTTTCAAATTCCTCACTAACTTTTCGAGCATTTTCAACATGTTGATCGTAAAATCCAATTAATTCAAACTGAGCTGTGAGTTCTTTGATTAGCCTAATGTGGATTTTCCCCAAGTGGCCTGCGCCAACAACACCTATTTTTAACATATTCTTAGTTTCTACAAAAATAAAATCATTGATTAGCTCTCAAACAATTGTTGTGATTGTTTTTCAACAGAATCAATTCAATTTAGATTATTAAGTTGATTCAAATTGAAATCAGTGTAATAACCTGTTTCTTTGTTTGAGATCATTTTGGTTAACGTCGTAATTTGACCAGTGTGATAAGAAAAGTGCTCAATAACATGTATTATAGCGGAAAAACCAGTCTCATTAAAACCTTGAATCTTATAGTGTTTATTTATGGCAGTTTCATCTAAGTTATTGAAACATTCATTTAGTTGTATTTTTAGATTCTGCAGCAAAAAAATCAGGTCTGTTTTTCGAATGTTCGGATGATTCATAAATTCCTCATCTCGTACACGATTGTCAGGTTTCTCTCCTAGAGCTGATAGAATCCATTGTCTTGCATTTCCTGCAATATGTAGAATAAGACAACCAATTGGGGGTATATTTCCCTGAGGGGATTTCCAAAGATCCTTGTCCTCGATCATTGTTAAACATTTAAATATTCTCGGATATGACTCCTCGAATACTCTTCGTTTAAACTCTAGTATCAATCTGTCCTCCGCACTCATAAGCCAATATTTCTGTAATGAGACTTATTAAATTTAAAAAATGTTACGCTGATTGAAAAATATTTAGTTGAATTAGCTATATTTGCCGACCCTTAATAAATGCTAATTATGCATTAAATGGTGGTTGTAGCTCAGTTGGTTAGAGCACTGGATTGTGGTTCCAGGGGTCGTGGGTTCGAACCCCATCTTCCACCCCAAAAAAGCCTGAGATCACTCAGGCTTTTTCCTTTTATTAATGTGCTCTGCAAATAATTTAATCTTTCCTAAACACTTGTCAATAACTTCGGGATTTGAGGTCTAATTTATTTTAGTATAAATTGAAATCAGAGATCAACAAAAGACAATTCATCTCACAGTGAAATATTGCTTATTTTAGCCGAAAACCAAAAAATGAAGCCCTCCACTCGAAACCCAAATTTCCTTGAAGCATTTTTTCCCATAATTGTATTGATAACTCTGCTGGCGCTCAATGTTTACATTTTTGAGGGAGATGCAACAGGTGGTGCTAATCAAGTAGCACTTCTTTTCGGGGCTGTAATTGCGTCTGTAATGGGAATGCGTCTAGGTTTTAGCTGGAAAAGTATACAAGAAGGAATGATCAAAAGTATCCGATCTTCTCTAGGTGCGATTTTAATTTTACTCATCATCGGAGCACTGAGCGGAACTTGGATGATCTCCGGAGTTGTTCCAACTATGATATATTATGGATTAGACCTACTCAACCCACAGTTTTTTCTTCTAGCTACCTGTTTGATTTGTGCTGTGGTAGCCTTGGCAACGGGGAGTTCTTGGAGCACCATTGGAACAGTGGGTCTGGCTCTACTGGGCATTGGAAGTGTTATGGGTATTGAAGACGGGATGATAGTTGGCGCCATAATTTCTGGAGCTTATTTTGGAGATAAAATGTCTCCCCTATCAGATACTACAAATTTAGCACCAGCCATGGCAGGGACAGACTTAATCACGCATATAAGGTATATGATGTATACTACATTCCCATCTCTCATAATCACTTTATTGATTTTTTTATTCCTAGGGCTTTCTATGGATTCGAAAGTTGATTTAGCAGGCATCGAAGTTATGCAGAATACTCTCAGCAAATCCTTTTACATTTCTCCCGTTCTTTTCCTTGTACCAGCATTAGTTATTACCTTGATCATCATGAAGTGGGACGCGCTTCCTGCTCTTTTTGTAGGAACTATTGCCGGGGGTGTTGCGGCCATAATTGCACAACCAACACTTGTTAATCAACTTTCCGGTATTACGGATAATTACCTCAAATCATCCTACGTAACCTTTTTTAATTCCATAGCAAGCTCAATAAATATTGAAACAGGCAATCCCTCGGTCAATGATCTATTGTCAACTGGAGGAATGAGTGGAATGCTAAATACCATTTGGTTGGTCATTTGTTCCATGTGCTTTGGCGGTGCGATGGAAGTTACTGGCATGCTTAAGAGAATTACATCTAGTTTTATCAGCTCTATCGAATCGGCGGGCAGTCTGATCGCGAAAACAGCCGCAACTTGTATTTTCTTTAATGCTACAACCTCTGACCAATATCTTGCAATTGTAGTTCCAGGGAGAATGTTTTCCAGTGAATTTAAAAATAGAGGATTAAAGCCTGAAAATTTAAGTCGGACTCTGGAGGATTCGGGAACTGTTACCTCACCACTAATTCCATGGAATACATGCGGTGCTTATCACGCTGGTGTTTTAGGTGTAGCAACTGGTACTTATTGGATGTTCTGTTTTTTCAATTTAATTAGTCCCATAATGACTGTTCTTTACGGTTTTCTTAATATTCGAATAAGAAAATATTCTACTGAGGAAGAGAAAACTGAATAAAGAATCAATTTTCTCATCGGGTAATTAAGATTGCTTCGTGTCTCGATAAAATAGAAGAAGTAACACCGGTAATAGGGTTATATCTGCTATCAGTGCAACTAATAGAGTTAAGCAAAGCATTAAACCCATGTAGAATGTTCCCTGAAAACTAGATAAAATCAATAAGAAAAATCCTCCACATAAAATCAAGGTTGTCAATATCATAGCCTTTCCGGTAGTTAGATAGCTTCTCTTTAACGCATAAAGTTTGTCCTTGCCCTTCATTAACTCGTACTTAAATTTTCCTAGATAATGAATGGTATCGTCTAC
>JALRKF010000049.1 GCA_023254905.1 Crocinitomicaceae bacterium
TAAGTCGATAAAATATACTTTCCTTCGTGGGTATGTCCTTGGAACATTACCTTAGAAATAGGAAAATATTTATCTTGCCATTTCACAACACTTCCTTTCGATTGTTTGTGAGTAATCCAAATTTCGATGCGCTTCCATAAGAAGAGATCGAGGGATTTGAATGCCTCGGTTGGTTCAAAGTAACGATAGTAGTTACACCAACCTACAATGATTGGGGCAAGTTTCGTGATAAGTAAATCCGTCGGCACTACCTTTAATTGACGGAACACTTTCTTCACTTTTGTTTTAAAAGCGAGTTGGGCATTCTGTGAAGGGGTAATGTGACATTTATACTTCCCAGATAATTTGTTGCGAACCGTGATAATATGAAAACCTAAGAAATTAAAACCGAGTGATGAGTCTACGATGCGGGTTTTCTCTTCAGAGAGGTTGAGCCCCGCATTCTCATTGAGCCATGTATCCACAAATCGTTTACAACGTTTTACAACGTCTTCTTCGTTGTGAATGATGACAAAGTCATCCGCATAGCGGATAATACCAATCTGGCGTCGTCGATCACGGATTGCCGTTGAAGATACGCCCACATATTGGCCATAGAGTTCATTTACGTAATAAGATCGAAGGTCATTTTCCATTCCATGTAAAGCCACATTGGCTAAGAAAGGTGAAATAATTCCGCCCTGAGGTGTTCCCATTGGAGTCTTTTCTAAATGAATAAGATCCTCTTCTGAGAGCTTAGGGAAGCCTTTCACTTTTCCGGCTTCAAGCCAACCTTTGATCATTGGAACCATCGATTTCGGCGGATCTAATTTTGCTAATAATTTAGCATGATCAATCTGGTCGAAGCATTTTGAAATATCCGCATCGAGTACCCATTTTCGAGAGCCTCGTAAATATGAGTATACTGCTGCAATGGCATCATGTGCAGATCGTCCTGGACGGAATCCATAACTATCTCCTTCAAATTGTGCTTCCCAAGCCGGTTCTAAGGCCATCTTGTAGAGACATTGAAGTGCACGATCTCCCATTACTGGAATTCCGAGTTTTCGTTTCTCAGTCTTACCAGGTTTATCAATTTCAACAACACGGATTGGATGTGCTTTCGCTTTTGCGATGTTGTTTAACTCCTTCGCTAACTGCAAACGGTCAGTATTCGTGAGATTCAACTTTTTATCATACCCAGGAGTCTTACGTCCCTTATTTACCTGACATACTTGTTTTACTGCTAATAATCGCGCGTCGAGCGATTTAATGAGTCGGATTTGGAGAGAATGAATAGCATTTCGCGTTTTCTTCATCTCGTTTGCCGATGCATTAGACTCAATGAGTTTTCTTAACAATAAGCTTTTCTTAAAGATTCGTTGTTGAAGCTGCCGATTTCGCATGTCGCATTCCTGCCATTTGACATCGGACCATCCTTGAATTTTTTGCTCTATGAGCTTAGTATTTTGTGGATTCGTGTTCATAATCTAAAAGTGTTATATTCCTTCTGCTAAATTTCTGTCCAAATCATGATCTAGGAATAACGACCATGTCGTGATTGTGACTTTTGGTCAACAATCCTATTAAATTCCACTTTTACCAAGCAGAAAATCTTACTTCTTTTAGCAGTCCTGCAGACGAACAATTATACGCGGGCCGTACCCTACATAAGTAGGCAAAATTGTTGTCCCACCTCTTTCTTTATTACCTGTATATATATGTCCTTAGATCCCTCAAATATACCTATCACTGCTGGAAAAGCCTATGGTGCCAAAGCCATAGTACTTGCCCAATTTCTACTCCAATTCCGCTAATCCCAAAATTGGTCAGTGTATGCTAAACGAGTAATACATAGTGATCATCCTCGTTTTCCTGCATGTATCTCATGTGGACGCGGGTCCCACAAGTCATGGTTTGAATACTAGATACGTAAAGAGGTAAGGTAGGTTATCCTTTGCTATCCAGCATTAATCACTCTGCTTGATGTTTCCAGATGGTTTACCTTTATGTAAATAAATCATAGACAATTACTGTTTCAGCCCATGCTGCATCGCCATACCTCACCCGAGGATATGACAACCGGCTGATCGTTCCAGTGAGTAGTCACTGTAGGGACTTCCACCCTCCATGTAATAAAGTGACATAGAATGTATTGAAATTCTATGCGGTTAACATCCTAGTTAACCCCGAGTCGCACGATAAGTTCCATGATGAGAACTGTCTTTCCAACACCGGCACCACCGAAGAGACCAATTTTACCACCACGACGGTATGGTGCAAGGAGGTCAACTACCTTAATTCCAGTTTCAAAAATAGAAAGGTTAGTGTCAAGGTCTACGAATGCAGGCGATGCACGGTGGATTGGGAGAGTTCCCTCAACCATATCTACTCCACCAAGTTCATCTACTGGCTCACCAAGTACGTTAAAAATACGTCCAAGAGTGTTCTTACCTACTGGTACTGAAAGAGCTGCACCTGTATCAGTTACAGTCATCCCACGCATTAAACCGTCAGTAGCACTCATTGATACTGCACG
>JALRKF010000090.1 GCA_023254905.1 Crocinitomicaceae bacterium
AACTGCAACATCCCTACCGCTCCCAAATAAGGTTCAGAACGACCTCGATGCGGATGATAGAATATTTGAATTACACCTTCGTGAGAGAGCTGCGTGAGACCAGCATCGAGCTGTTTTTTCTTGAGTGGGTCTTTCAACACCACTCGAGCAAAGTGTTCAGGGGCAAATCGTGGAATTCCATCAAACTTTAAGACACCTTGACCAGATAGTGTGTCTCCAATTCTGAGTTTTCCAGGATCATAGAGTCCCACAATATCACCTGGATAGGCTTCTTCTACAATAGAACGCTCTTGTGCCATGAACGAGTGCGGTTTTGCAAGTTTGAGTTTTTCGCCATTTCTCCCGATGATGACGGACATATCTCTTTGGAATGCACCGGAGACTACCCGCATAAAAGCGATGCGGTCGCGATGTTTCGGATTCATATTGGCTTGGATTTTGAAGATAAAGCCGCTAAATCGATCTTCTTCAGGAGAAATGGTGGTACCATCGATGGTGTTTCTTGGAGAAGGGGGCGCTGCTTTTTCTGTTAGGAATCGGAGGAGTGGTTCTACGCCGAAATTGTTCATGGCAGAACCCCAAAAGACCGGTGAGAGTTTACCATCTAAAAAATCTTTGTCGGTGAATTCATCGCCGGCCATTTCGACCAATTCCATTTCTTCAGTGACTTGTTCGTGTAATGTTTCGCCAATTATATCGATACAATCGTCCCATGGGATTCGCTGACTTTTTGCTGCGATGGAGCCATGACGTTCTCCTTCGAAGAGAATGGCTTCTTTGGTTTGTAAATCAACGACTCCTTTAAACTCTTTACCCATTCCGATGGGCCAGTTCATTGGAACCACTTTGAGACCTAGGGTATTGGTCACATCGTCCAAAAGTTCAAGGGGATCCAAGCCAAATCGATCCAGCTTGTTCATGAAGGTGACAGTTGGTAGCTCTCGCAGTCGACAGACTTCAAAAAGTTTTAATGTACGGGCTTCCACACCTTTTGCGTGATCGATCAGCATGACAGCTGAATCTACTGCGGCAAGTACACGATAAGTATCTTCAGAAAAGTCGGCGTGTCCAGGTGTATCCAATAGATTGAGTTGGCTTTTGCCAGTTATCAGACATCCAACCGTTTTTGGCAGAACCATACATCGTTGGAAAGTCCAATTGGTCTTCATCGGCATCTAATTCAAACATAAGGTCGAAAACTTTCTCATGTACTTCATCAGGTGTGCAGTTCTCTTTGTCAACTTTGTTCACAATTACTAATGGCTTCAATCCCATTGATAAAGCTTTACCAAGAACAAATCTTGTCTGCGGCATTGGTCCTTCAAATGCATCTACCAACAAACATACTCCATCAGCCATGTTGAGCACTCGTTCAACCTCTCCTCCGAAGTCCGCGTGTCCAGGAGTATCTATTATATTAATTTTTGTTCCTTCGTAGCTAACTGATACGTTCTTAGAAACAATGGTAATTCCTCTCTCACGTTCGAGGTCATTATTATCCATTATCAATTCTCCTTTTGGGCGATCTCTTTCATCCAGAACTTGTCCCGCCTCGATCATTTTGTCAACCAAAGTTGTTTTACCGTGATCAACGTGTGCAATTATGGCAATGTTTCTGATTTCCATTTTTTCTTTTATTGAAAACAAGCTATTCGCTCTTAGATTTCTTTTTAGCCTCTTCTTTTATCTCTTTTACGTCGACCACCACTATTTGATGAACCTTGACCTCTGCGACCACTATGGCCTGAACCTCCTCTACTTTTGTTACCAATACTTCTGCTCCCACCGCCTCTATTTCCTCCGCTATTCTTTTTCTTTTTCGTTATTTCAACAGCTACTGAGTGGCCTTCATAATCAGCTCCATTCACCTTTTGAAGAATATCCATTGCCAATTCATTGTCTGCTTCGAAAAATGAAAAGGACGATAAAATATCAATCCGTCCTACTTTATCAGATCTGAGCCCAGTGCTATCGCAAACAACCCTCAATAAACCACCTGGATTCAGTCCGTCTCGTTTACCAAGATTAACAAAGAACCTTGTTTTGTTTTCATCATTTCTAGATCCTCTCCCATTACGTCCACCTCTATCTCTATCTCTATCTCTTGCTTTACCTTCTTTTGCATTAAGATCACTTGCGCGCTCATAATATTCTATGAACCGGTTAAATTCAGTGGATACAAATTTCTTGATTACCTCCTCCTTTGAAAATCCATCAAATTCTTTCATAACTAATGGTAAAAACTCCGCAATATCATCTTCCTTAACCTCGGTAGTGATGACATTGTCCACCAATTTCATTAATTGGATTTCGCAAATCTCCTTTGCATTTGGAATTGAACCTTTCTTAAAGGATGTTCGGATTTTTTTCTCAATTGTCTTGATCTTATAACTTTCTCTTGGTGTCACAAGCACCATCGACTCACCATGTTTTCCAGCTCTTGCTGTCCTCCCTGATCTATGTGTATAATTTTCAATCTCATCTGGGAGGTTGTAATTAATTACATGTGTTATATCGTCCACATCAATACCTCTTGCTGCAACGTCGGTTGCCACAAGAATCTGAATAGTTTTGGTTCGAAACCTCCGCATAACGTTATCTCTTTGGGCCTGCGATAGATCTCCATGTAATGGTTCTGCACTGTAACCCTCTTTACCTAATTTTTCTGCAACAGAGGCCGTTTCTCTCCTGGTTCTGCAAAATATAAGACCATAAATATTTGGATTAAAGTCAATCAATCGCTTAACAGCCGAATATCTATCTCGATCAGCAACAGTAAAATAGATATGCTCAATATTTTCATTGGTCTGGTTCTTATGTCCAATGGAGACCTCCAGTGGCTCTTCCATGTAATTTTTTGCTATTTGAGCTACCTCTTTTGGCATAGTGGCAGAAAACAACCAAACATTTCTTTCAACTGGTGTTTCATCGAGTATATGATCCAATTCTTCTTTGAATCCCATATTCAGCATTTCATCTGCTTCGTCGAGGACTACCCAGTCTATTTCTCTCAGGTTGATTGCTTTTCTTTTTGTAAGATCAACTAATCTTCCTGGAGTGGCTACTATGACCTGTGCACCATTTTTTATTTCTTTAATTTGGCGCTTAATATCCGCTCCACCATAAACAGCTACCGTATTTACATTGATAAACTTTGAATATGTTTGAAGGTCCTTTGAAATCTGCAGACACAATTCTCTTGTAGGACAAATTACAAGACCTTGTGGCTTTTTTCGTCCTTCTTCAACCTTACTTACCAAGGGCAAGCCAAATGCTGCGGTTTTTCCGGTTCCCGTTTGCGCTAAACCCACAAAATCACTTTCCTCTTTTAATAAATGTGGAATAGCTTTTTCTTGGATTGGAGTAGGTATTTCAAACCCTAGTAAATCCAGTGACTTCAACACCCCGCTCTTTAGCCCTAATTCTTCAAATGACATCCAGTTGTTTTAAAATTAAGTGCAAAGGTACGCTTTTAAAAACAACGAACTTGCGAGTCACTGACAATTCATTTATTTTCACAGAAATATAATTACATGCGTATCAGAGAATTCTTACTCGTCATTGGCTTTATAGTATTCGGGAGTTTTTCATTCTCACAAATCTCTTTTAAAACAGGGGATGCATCATTGGAGGCAGAATTAAATATCTTAAATGATGAAGCAAAAGCAGATTTGGGTGCATTTAAAAAGGAGTTAGCTGAAGACTTTGGACTTGCGAAAGAAAAAGTACAACATTATTTAGATATTGCACTTGAGCCTGCAGAGATTATTTTATCCGCGAGAATAGCAGATATCACCGGGAATTCTGTTGATGAGGTTGTAAAACGATATGAATCCAAAAAAGATGAAGGGTGGGGAAAGATAGCAAA
>JALRKF010000117.1 GCA_023254905.1 Crocinitomicaceae bacterium
GTTTCAAATAAACATTATCGGCCACAACCTTATCGGTCATGATCGTTGCTGGATTCGAATTAATAAGAGTTACTTCTATTCCCTCTTCTCTAAGAGATCGAGATGCTTGTGATCCAGAATAGTCAAACTCACATGCTTGACCGATCACAATTGGTCCGCTTCCGATAATAAGAATGGACTTAATTGAGTTATTTTTGGGCATTCTATCCTTTTAAAAGGTTCAACTTTTGCAAGCGTTATTGCAACAAATTGAACGCAAATTTAATTTAAAAATTGATGTTGGGAATACTGATTAGAAATATGTTTTTAACAATCATCGTGAATAACTTTGATTCTTCTAGTTGTAAGATTTTCCTGTACAGGAATAGAATCAGCTATATTTGAATAGAATAACTTCGATTATGAAACAAGAGATACTCTCAGAAATTCAAATTGAGCAGAAGACAAATCGCTTAGCGCATCAACTCATTGAAAGTTTTTGTGAAGAAAAGGAGCTGTTCATTGCCGGTATATCAGGAAACGGATATTATCTAGCACAAAGGCTCTCAAACATAATCAATGAGCATGGTCTTATCAAAAGTCATATTGCCGAGGTTAAAATTAATAAAGATGAACCTTGGAGTGATGAAATCACTTTAGATAGCGATATGAACATTATGAAAAATGCTGTTATCATTCTTGTAGATGATGTAGTTAACTCCGGTAAGACGATGCAGTTTGCCTTAACCAAGTTCTTAACTTTCCCAACTAAAGCAATTAAGACAGTGACATTAGTAGATCGAAAGCATAGGCGTTTTCCAATAAGAGTAGACTTCGTTGGACTAAGCCTTTCAACGACATTACAAGAAAGAGTTGAAGTCATTTTAGGGGAATCGTCAAAAGCATATCTGATATGATTGAGAGGATTACTGAATCAAATTCTAATCACAATGATCTTGAAAAGAAATCGACCAAGGAATTACTCACTGGCATAAATAATGAAGATCAAACAGTTCCTAACGCGATAAAAAAAGTAATCCCTCAAATTGAAGCATTTGTTGATGCCTGTTACGAGCGTATGAGCGTTGGTGGCAGATTATTTTATATCGGTGCAGGGACTAGCGGCAGATTGGGAATAGTTGACGCTAGCGAGTGCCCACCGACTTTTGGTGTTGCTCACAATGTTGTAATCGGACTAATCGCAGGTGGAGATAGCGCTATACGGAAAGCTGTTGAATTTGCTGAAGATGATAACCTTCAAGGATGGAAAGACCTGACAAAATACAAGGTTTCTAATTTAGATACAATTGTCGGTATTGCTGCATCAGGAACGACTCCTTACGTCACAGGAGCGATCGAGGAAGGAAATTTACGAGGGGTATTAACAGGAGGAATAACTTGCAATCCTGGTTCTCCACTTGCGAAGCTTGCCAAATACCCTATGATTCCAGTTGTTGGTCCGGAATTCGTTACTGGAAGTACGAGAATGAAGTCTGGAACTGCTCAGAAACTGATTTTAAATATGATCAGTACTTCCTTGATGATTAAACTGGGAAGAATCGCTGGTAATAAGATGGTAGATATGCAATTAAGCAACGAAAAACTTGTTGAACGCGGAACGAGAATGGTGATGGAAGCAACTGGAGTTGATGCTGAACTGGCTGAGCAAATACTTTTAGATCGAGGCAGCGTTCGTGCTGCAGTTGAAACAATCGTCAAGTCAAAAAAATAGGGAGTATCTCAACTCCCTAATTTAATAATTACAACAAATCTCTACTTGCTACTTGCTGCTTGCTTCTTCTTTTTTTCCTTTTCCTTTGATGATCTCGATAGACAAATCCTCCTGAGTCTTTTGCTTTGTTATTTTGATACCATCGCCTTCTTTCAAGTTTGATTTAACAATTTCTTCAGCTAGCGGATCCTCAATATACTTTTGAATCGCTCTTTTAAGAGGCCTAGCTCCAAACTTTTCATCATATCCTTTCTCTACGATATAATCCTTAGCAGTTTTCGTCATTTCAATCGAATAACCTAAATCGTTTATTCTGATATACAGCTTTTCCAATTCAATATCTATGATTTGATGGATATCATCACGGGATAAAGAACTAAATAGAATCATATCATCAATTCTGTTTAAGAACTCCGGAGAGAAAGCTTTACGTAGAGCATTTTGAATAACCGCTTTCGATTCTTCCTCTTTCTGTTCTACTTTTGCTTTTGTACCAAATCCTACTCCAGTTCCAAAATCTGCCAATTGACGTGCACCAATATTCGATGTCATGATAAGAATAGTGTTCTTAAAATCAATCTTTCGCCCCAAACCATCTGTCATGTGACCATCATCCAACACTTGAAGTAACAAATTGAAAACATCTGGATGCGCTTTTTCAATTTCGTCTAATAGGATAATCGAATATGGTTTTCTTCGGACTTTCTCTGTAAGCTGTCCACCTTCCTCGTATCCCACGTATCCCGGAGGCGCTCCAACTAACCTTGAAATTGAGAATTTCTCCATATATTCAGACATATCGATTCTAATCAATGAATCCTCAGAATCGAATAGGTTTTTAGCAAGAACTTTGGCGAGTTGTGTCTTACCTACACCAGTTGGTCCAAGGAAGAAAAATGAACCAATGGGTTTGTTCGGATCTTTCAAGCCTGCTCTATTTCTCTGTATTGCCTTCACAACTTTCGCCACCGCCTCATCTTGGCCTATAACTTTACCTTTAATGGTGTCTGAAAGATTAGCAAGTTTACCTGTTTCAGACTCGGAAATCCTTGTAACCGGAACCCCTGACATCATAGAAACAACTTCAGCGACGTGATCCTCAGTAACCTCTACTCTGTTATTCTTGGATTCTTCTTCCCATTTCTTTTTAGCCGCCCCCAGCTCATCTTGTAAATTACGCTCAACATCACGAAGCTCTGCTGCTTTTTCATATTGTTGAGATTTGATTACCTCATTCTTCTGGTCTTTTAAATCCTCAATTTTTGATTCTATGTCAAGGATTTCTTTTGGAACATTAATATTGGTCAAATGCACGCGAGAACCCACTTCATCTAGTGCATCAATTGCCTTATCGGGAAGATGTCTATCCGTTATATATCGTTCCGTGAGCTTAACGCATGCTTGTACAGCTTCATCGGTAAACTTTACGGAATGATGATCTTCATAACGTTCTTTTATATTGTTCAAGATTTGAATCGTTTCCTCCATTGTTGTTGGCTCAACAATGACTTTTTGGAATCTCCTTTCTAATGCTCCATCCTTCTCAATGTATTGACGGTACTCATCGAGAGTAGTCGCACCTATTGCCTGCATTTCTCCTCTTGCCAGCGCTGGCTTAAACATATTCGATGCATCTAAGGAGCCTGAAGCACCACCCGCCCCAACAATTGTGTGTATTTCATCAATAAACAGGATAACATCTGGATTCTTCTCTATTTCCTGCATCACCGCTTTCATTCTTTCTTCAAACTGCCCTCTATATTTCGTTCCTGCAACGAGAGAAGCAAGATCTAATGACACAATCCTCTTATTAAATAAAACACGGGAAACCTTACGCTGTACAATTCGCAATGCCAATCCTTCGGCGATTGCACTTTTTCCAACACCTGGTTCTCCGATAAGAATCGGATTATTCTTTTTTCTTCTCGATAAGATTTGGCTAACACGCTCAATCTCTTTCTCTCTACCTACAATTGGATCTAATTTTCCCGCTTCAGCCATCTTGGTTAGGTCTCTTCCGAAGTTATCAAGAACAGGCGTGTTGCTTTTAGAGTCTGGGGATCTTCTTTGAGATGGGAAAGACTCTTCTCCTCCCTCTCCTTCTTCCGTTCCTCCAGGAAATTCGGCACGAGGTGATATTGTCTCGTCTTTCATAGAATCCAATTCATCTTTAACATTTTCATAAATGACACCGTATTTATTTAAAATGCTGCATGCTGGACTATCTTCACTTTTGAGTATCGAAAGCAATAAATGTTCGGTTCCTATCATTGGACTTTTACAAACTTTAGCCTCAAGATATGTCAATTTAAGCACGCGCTCAGCTTGCTTAACCAAAGGTATATTCGCCAAGTTTTGATCCATTGCACTTACTGATTTTTCAAGTGTTTGCTCTATCTCTTTTCTTATGAGTTTCAGATCAAGATGAAATTCTTTTAGAACGGCTATCGCCTTGCCATCTCCTTCCCTCAACAAGCCTAGCAAAAGATGTTCAACACCTATGAAGTTATTCCCTAGGCGAAGGGCTTCTTCACGGCTGTAACTTATGACATCTTTGACTCTTTGTGAAAACTTTGCCTCCATTGACTATTTTATTGCTTACATTAAATATACTGAGTAAAATTGAGCAATTTATACTACTTACAAATATAGAACGAACAAAATTGTTAATAAGTAGTTTAAAAAGCTTATTTTCCACAGATTTTTGTTAGTAATTCACCAAATTCAATACCATTTTTTTCCTTGTGAAATAACTAATTTCGAATCTTCCAATAATAGCACATAAATCGTGCAAAAAATAAAAAAATGACAAGATGGCAGAAGGGGAAAGAATAATCCAGATCAACATCGAGGATGAAATGAAGTCAGCATACATTGATTACTCAATGTCTGTTATTGTTTCGAGAGCGTTACCGGATGTTCGAGATGGGTTTAAACCAGTGCACAGAAGAGTATTGTATGGTATGCAAGATCTTGGTGTTTATTCAAACAGACCCTACAAGAAATCAGCAAGGATAGTTGGTGAAGTATTAGGAAAATATCACCCGCATGGTGACAGTTCGGTGTACGACACTATGGTGCGTATGGCACAGCCATGGTCATTAAGATATCCTTTGGTAGACGGTCAAGGTAACTACGGTTCTGTGGATGGCGATAGTCCTGCAGCCATGCGATACACAGAAGCAAGATTGCAAAAGATCGCTGAGGAAATGCTCGGAGATCTTGACAAGGACACAGTGGATTTCTCGCCTAACTTCGACGATAGCATGGAGGAACCAACAGTTCTTCCTACAAAGATTCCGAATCTTCTCGTGAATGGTGCAAGCGGTATTGCCGTTGGTATGGCTACCAATATGGCTCCACACAACCTCACTGAGGTTGCTAATGGAATTATTGCATACATCGAAAATAAAAATATTGAGGACGAAGAGCTTTTGGATTATGTCAAAGCTCCAGACTTCCCTACTGGAGGAATTATTTATGGTTATGAAGGTGTGCGAGAGGCCTTTCTGACCGGTAGAGGACGCGTTGTTATAAGAGGAAAGGCCGATTTTGAAGAAAAGAATGGACGCGAATCAATAATTATTACAGAGATTCCTTATCAGGTCAACAAAGCGGATATGATTAAAAAAATCGCTGAACTTGTTAATGACAAAAAGATTGATGGGATATCGGACCTTAGAGATGAATCGGACAGGAATGGAATGCGCATTGTTGTTGAATTAAAACGAGATGCAATACCGAATGTTGTCTTAAACAAACTATACAAGTACTCTGCCCTACAAAGTTCATTCTCAGTAAATAATATTAGCTTAGTCAACGGCAGGCCACAACTGTTGAACCTCAAGCAAATGATTGGATATTTTGTTGACTTTAGGCACGAAGTTGTTGTGAGGAGAACAAAGTATGAGCTCAAAAAAGCTGAAGAACGAGCACATATTCTAGAAGGTTTGATCATCGCTTCGGACAACATTGATGAGGTAATTGCTTTAATCAGAAGTTCAAAAAGCCCAGATGAGGCAAGGGAGAAATTAATCACACGCTTCAACCTTACTGACGTTCAAGCTCGAGCTATCGTTGAAATGCGCCTGCGTCAATTAACAGGATTAGAACAAGACAAGCTACGTGCTGAATACAATGACCTTGTTGCACTTATCGCGGACCTAAAAGATATTCTTCAAAATGAAGACCGAAGGATGCAAATCATTAAGGATGAAACAACAGAAATGCGAGATAAATATGGCGATGAGAGAAGATCGACTATTGAATATTCCGCAAGCGAGATGCGCATCGAGGATCTAATTCCAAATGAAGAAGTTGTCGTAACTATTTCCCATGCTGGCTACATAAAGCGTACAAATCTGGCCGAATATAAGGTTCAGAACAGAGGTGGAATGGGATCAAAAGGTTCAGCAACGAGGGACAAAGACTTCCTACAAGAGCTTTTTGTTGCAACCAATCATAACTACCTTCTCATTTTCACTGAAAAAGGAAAGTGCTTTTGGATGCGAGTATTTGAAATTCCGGAAGGTAGTAAAACGAGTAAAGGGCGTGCGATACAAAATCTACTGAACATAGAGCCAGATGATAAAATAATGGCATTTATAAACACTGGTGACGTAAAATCAGAGGAATACATCAAAAGACCTGCAACGCAAGAAGATATTGACAATGGCTTAGCCGAAAGTCTGGATCAATTAGTGGATCGTTACTACATAGTAATGTGCACGAAGAAAGGTGTTATCAAGAAAACAGCACTCGAGGCTTACTCACGCCCACGAACAAATGGAATTAATGCAATCACCATCCGTGATAACGATGAGTTATTAGAAGCGAAACTTACCAACGGTAAAAACGAAATTGTTTTAGCCACAACTAAGGGACGCGCGATTCGATTTAACGAAGAGAAAGTCCGTGCGATGGGTAGAAATGCCTCTGGTGTGCGCGGAGTAACGCTAGATGGGAAAGATGACGAAGTTATTGGAATGATCTGTGTAGAAGACGTTCACTCTACTATACTAGTAGTTTCAGAGAAAGGATATGGAAAACGTACATATTTGAACGATCCTGAGGATAATGAGGCCATCTATAGAATTACCAATCGTGGTGGTAAAGGAGTTAAAACTCTCAATGTCACGGATAAGACAGGGAAATTACTTTCCATCAAGAACGTAACTGATGAAGAAGATCTCATGATCATCACTAGAGCCGGTGTAACAATTCGCATGCACATAGATACCATTCGTACAATGGGTCGTGCAGCACAGGGGGTGAAACTTATTAATTTGAAAAAGAATTCCGAAATTGCAGCGGTCGCTAGAGTCCCAAGGTCTGATGATGAAGATGAATCATTAGAAGAACTTGATAATTCTGAAGATAATGGCACAGAAATTGGGAACGATGATGTGGAAAATTAAAATTTAATTCATCTTAAAAGAAAATAAATTATGAATTATTCATTTAAGCATTTAATTCTTGCTGCTACCTTAACAATTTCTTTTGCATCCATAAGTCAGAAAACTAATGAGACGAGCGCCGCAGTTGAAAGAAACAACTCGAAAAAAGCCATGATGACCGGCAATGCAGAAGGCGCATTGAAGTCTTTACTTTCTGCAAAGGAATACATTGATAAGGCAGCTGTGCACGAAGACACAAAAAACAACCAAAAAACGCTATGGCTGATCGGTGACATATATGGCACCCTATATACCCTAGCTAAAGCCACCGATGATAACGACCTGATGGCAGAAGTTGGAGATGACGGCCTGAATGTTGCTGTTCAATCGTTAACCAGAGCCTACCCATTAGGTAAAAAATACAAAGGAGACGTTGTCTCAACAGTAGATCAGTTCAGAAATGGATTTTTTATGGCAGCAGGTGCTCTTTACGACCAAGAAAAATATGAGGACGCTGGATTCTTTTACGAATGGCAAGGACGATTCGCAACTGCTATTGAGATGTTAGACACAACTGCTTGGTTCAACTCAGGATTATGTTACGAGAAAGCAGAGAAATATGAGCAAGCTGCGATGAACTATGAAAAATTATCCAATGTAGACTACGTTATGAGTGGAACTCATGCTGCCGTTTTTACATCTCGAGCTTACAGAAACTCGGAGAACCTAGAAAGAGCCAAGGCTGTTATCGTGAAAGCACGAGAGAAACGTCCATCAGACAAAGAGTTGCTGACAGAGTTGGTTAATATAAATATCGAGAGTGGAGATGCGGCTGGAGCGGAAAAGGCCTTAAACGATGCTATTGCTGCGGATCCAAATAATGTCCAATTGCATTATACAATTGGTACAATATACATTGATCTGGCATCTGCACTTAAAACACAAGCAGATACGACCGGTAACCTGAGCAGACTTGAAAAGTCGACTCTTTTAAAGCAAGCCTCTGACAGAAATGGACAAGCTGAAAAGGCACTAAGAAAGGCGTTAGAATTAGCTCCTGAAAACGCTGACATCCAATATCAATTAGGAGCGCATTTATATAACTGGGCAACTGAATTGAAGTTGGAAAGAGACAAACTATCAAAGGGAGACCCAAGAGATGCTGAGCTCTTAGAGCAGAGTGAAAGCAAAATGAAGGGAGCCATTGAAGTCTTAGAGAAATACATTGAAAAAGATCCTGAGAACAAAGCTATTCTCGATATACTATACAGAGCTTATTATAAATCTGGAAATAGTGAAAAGGCGTTGGAGTACAAAAGAAAACTTGATGCTTTGAAATAATATTATAGTTGAAATAGGAAAAGGTGTTCGCAAGGACACCTTTTTTTATTGTCGGTCAGACATTTAATTGAAAAAACACTATCTTTGCACTCCTGTTTATTAAAACAGAGATAGAAATGCTGCTAACCTATTGAAATATAAGCAGTTTTATGTTAAACCACTTTCAAGTTTTTAGGTTGCTTGAAATACAAAATTAAACGCCAAAATGGCTAAAAAAGAACAAGCGCAGGGAACTGCAGACTTTGATTGGGAAGCGTTAGAGTTAGACGGTTATTCCAAACAAGAACGCTCAGAGCTTTCTGACCGTTACGAAGAAACATTGACTTCAGTTGCTGAAAAAGAAGTAATTGAAGGTACTGTAGTCTCTTTAAACAAGAAAGAGGTTGTAATTAATATCGGATCAAAATCAGAAGGTGTACTACCTGCTAGTGAATTCCGATACAATCCAGAGTTAAAGGCTGGAGATTCAGTGCCCGTTTATGTTGAGACACAAGAAGACAAATATGGTCAGCTTGTTATTTCTCACAAGATTGCTCGCGTGCACAGCGCATGGAAGAAAGTAAATGAGGTTCTCAAAACGGGTGAAGTTATCACAGGTTATGTCAAGTGCAGAACCAAAGGAGGATTAATTGTTGATGTTTTTGGACTAGAGGCATTCCTTCCAGGTTCTCAAATTGATGTTAAGCCTATTCGAGATTACGACATGTTTGTTGGAAAGAACATGGAATTCAAAGTGGTTAAGATTAATCAGGAATTCAAGAACGTAGTCGTTTCTCACAAAGCCCTTATCGAAGCAGAACTTGAAGAACAGAAAAAACAAATTATCTCTGGACTTGAGAAAGGCCAAGTGCTTGAAGGAACTGTTAAAAATATTACGTCTTACGGTGTCTTCATTGACCTTGGAGGTGTTGACGGACTTATACACATCACAGATCTATCTTGGGGACGTGTTAATCACCCAGAAGAAATTGTTGAGCTGGATCAGAAGCTGAATGTTGTAATTCTTGATTTCGATGATGAGAAGAAAAGAATTGCACTTGGAATGAAACAACTTCAGGCTCATCCGTGGGATTCTCTTGATGCGAATTTGAATGTTGGAGATAAAATAAAAGGTAAAGTAGTTGTCCTCGCTGATTATGGTGCTTTCGTTGAAATTGCTGCAGGAGTTGAGGGTCTTATCCACGTTTCAGAAATGAGCTGGTCTCAGCATCTTCGATCGGCACAAGACTTCCTAAACGTAGGAGATGAAGTTGAAGCTGCTATTCTTACACTAGATCGCGAGGAGAGAAAAATGTCTCTTGGAATCAAGCAATTGATGCCAGATCCTTGGGATCAGATAGAGACTAAATTTGCTGTAGGTACGAAGCATTCAGCGAAGGTTCGTAACTTCACGAATTTTGGTGTTTTTGTTGAATTAGAAGAAGGTGTGGATGGTTTAGTTCACATTTCTGACCTTTCTTGGCAGAAGAAAATCAAACACCCGTCTGAATTCTGTAAAGTAGGAGAACCTTTGGATGTTGTTGTTTTAGAGATTGATAGAGAGAGCAGAAGAATATCTCTTGGCCATAAACAACTTGAAGAAAATCCATGGGAAGTTTTCCAGACTACATTTACTGAAGGATCTTCTCATCAAGGAACTGTTATTGACCTAAAGGATAAGTCGGGAATTGTTGCCCTTCCTTATGGATTGGAAGCGATATGCCCTGCTCGTCACATGAGAAAAGAAGACGGTGGAAACGCAAAAGTGGAAGACACTTTAGATTTCCTAATCATAGAGTTCAATAAAGATGCTCGTAAGATAGTTG
>JALRKF010000093.1 GCA_023254905.1 Crocinitomicaceae bacterium
TCGATATCAGCATTCAATTTTTCTTGCTCATTCGCCGCATTCTTCAACAAATACTGTCGTTCTGCAGGACTCTCTTCTACCTTTTCAGCCTGCTCTAGCATACCCAGTACTTCTTGCTGTTTTGAATCGGCTGACTCGGCAAGCTTTATAAGACTTATACTACCAGATTCTTCGGCTATTTTAGTTAATTCATTCGAGACTGCTTTTTGTTCATTGATCTGCTGATCAATTTTCTCTTTTATCAATTCATTTTCACGTTCTGTTCTCTCTATTTCTATTTCCTCAATTCGCTCCTGAGCTTCTGCCTTTTGTTCTAATGACGCGTTCGCGTCCATGGCAATATCCTTTAACTTTTCCTCTTCTTGATTCAATTTATTGATCTCGGGATCAAGCGATTCTGTCATGATCTCTGTTTCAAGCTCTCCAATTGAAACCTGTATACTTCTTCTTTTATTCTTGATAAGGTCGAGCTCATTATTTATCCAACCTTGCTCTTGAGAAGAAGTTTCCTCTTGTCCAGATTCAATTGCCTCAATATCGTTTTGTAGTTTTTTCTCGTAACGACTCAGTATTGCATTTTGTTTGCGCAGGGACTCTTCATCGGTATACTTCATCTCTATTTCAGAAGCCAACCCTCCCAGTCCTTCTTCTCTTATTTTGGTAACAAACAATGTCTGCTGCTCGGGTATCTCCAAATCATTATTTGTTCGTTCTAGATCTTTTTTTGTTGCAGTATTTTGCGCGAATTGATCATTCTGTCGTGTAAAATCGGTTTGACGAGTTTTGCTTTCTTCAAGTAGCTTCTCCATCGCCAATAGTTCGACATCCACATCTACAGAATAATTTTTTGTTTGGTTTTCCTTCTGCTTTTCGATCTCCTCTTTCAGTTTGTCCTGTAAGATTAATTCGCGCTCGGAGAGATCTACATACTTTGTTGAAGATTCCGATCTTTCTAGAACGGTAATATCCATTACGTAATTTGGATCTATGTCACTTAATATTTGGTTGGAAAGCTCTGAATTAGATATCTCTGATCGGATCTGTTCCTTTTGTTCAATTATGGCAGCATCGTTATCTTTTTGAACGGTTAAAAGAGCTTCCAATCGCTTATTCAAATTTTGATCACCTCTGTTATCCGATAGCTCCGATTCAGTTTGATCCAGGCTTTTTTCAATCTCGCGTTTTAACGCTACCTCCTTCTCTAAAAGTTGAATTGCTTTTTCCAGAGACGGCAATTCCGAATTATTTATCGTTTCAATGGAAGAATTATAATCCTCAGAAATCTCGTTCAGAATATCTTCCTTACTTAATTGTAGCGGATTACTTGCTAAAGAAGAAGACAATTCAATAATTTCCTTTTCTCTTATTTCAATTTTCGATTTAGTCGAACGCTCAAAATCCTCCAGCTGCTCAATCTCTGCGGATAATTGGCTTCCACCAGTAGTGTTAAGTTGTTCTTTTTTACTCTCAATTTCATCACCAACAATAGTCAATAAATCAGTTTCTAATTGTTGGAGCTCTTCCAATTTAGTAAGCTGATCTATATCATTGTTACTCTCAATTGATAACTTCCTAGACTCGTAATCTGGTGCGATTTCCTCAATTAGAGTGCTCGTATTTTTAAATGAAGAATTGACTTCTTGATTCGATACATTATTATTTTGGAGAACCTCCAATCGAGCTTCGTATTCAGCGATAAGATCGTTGACAACGTTCACCTTCGTTTCTACTTCTTTATTTTCAGGTTGTCGCTCATTGATGGATAACAACTCATCTCGTTCGGACCTCAGTCCCTTGATAACATCTTGCTCCAGCTCTATCTTTAAATCAACTTTTTCTGAAGCAGAAAGCCCCTCCTCCTCTATTCTTTTTGTTCTTTCTAAATAATTCGGTTCTACCTCACGTAAGATTTTTTCTTTGAGCAGTTCAATATTTTCTTTTTCATCGATTTTAGAAAGAGCTTCTAACCTTTCCGACCTTTGATCTGTTCTATTTTTTAATACTGTTAATAGAAGCTCCAGCTGTTCCTTCTCCTCCATTATTTCTTTATCGTCACTATCTAACTGAAGGGTTTCATTTACCGCATCAAATCTTTGTTCTAATTTGCCAATAAGCTCCTCCTCTTGGCGCTGCAATTCAACAATATCTTCTGCGTTTAAAATCGATTCATTTATTTTCTCTAATTCCTGAATTCTATCCGAATATTCCGGATTTAGCTCTTCAATTAACTCTTTATTTGAGGCTAAAATTTCGGATTCATTTTGAAGAGCATTTCTCTCTATTTCCAGCTCAGAGAGCTCATTACTATAATCTTCAATTAACTCTGTGATCGCATCTTCCGTGCGCTTATATTCATTACTCTCAGGATCTTTTTTCAATGTTTTACGAACTGACTTGAGCTCTTTCTCCAATGCACTCAACATGTCTTCATATGCAGCGATTTGAATGTTGATTGTTTGTTCTGTTAATTTTTCATTAGCCAACTTCTTAATTGTGGTTTCAAATTCCGGATTGATCCGCTCAATGATCTCTTGCTTCTCGTTTGCTAGATTATCAACAGATGATTCACCTTGTAAGGCATTAATTGTTTGCACTCGCTCAGCAATTTGCTCTTCTTTCTCTGCAATTAAAATAGCTAATGAGTTCTTTTTACCTAAAAGCGTTGAACTTTTCTCATCTCGTTCTATTTGCTCACTAATTTTTAATGATAACTTTTCAGCATTTTTGAGAAATTCTACATCCAAGGCCAATAATTGGTTTTCCCTTTGAAGATCATCTAAAGAATTGTTCTCAATTATTTGTCGATACTCAGCTGCATATGCTTCATCTACCTCATCGATTAATTCCTTGCTGGACTGAGATGATCCAGTTTCTTGCGCTATAATAGAAATAGCTTGCGTTTTCAAATCTTCTGCTCTTGAGTAAGACTTTTGTAGAGCACTTTCTATTGCTCTTTTCTTGTTTTCTAATTGAGCATTTGCTGGATTTTGATCGAGCTCACCTTTAATAGATTCTAACTGTTGGTCAAGATCATTTTGAAGCTTTTCTTCAGTAGATAGCATGGCCTCTTTTTTTCCAAGTTTTGTGAGCTCTTCATCGTATTCAATAGCGTTTAATTCGTCTTGATAATCAGGTGCATATTCTTCCCAAATTTCGGATTCGTTAATCTCATTTTCTGTTGTTTCGGTAATTGATAGTTCCGAAAGTTGAGTCTCGTATTCAAACTTCTTTCCCTCTTGCTTGATCTTATACTCTTTTAATTCCTTAAGTTCTTGTTCTAAAGTGTTACTCGCAGGCTGTGAAGCAATTTCACTTTCTAAATATTCAATTCGACGATCAATCTTGTTTATTGTTTGAGTGATATTGTCGATATAGTCTTTGATTTTTTGCTCATCCGAAAGATCATCTGTTGACGCAATCTTTTGGTCCTGTCTAGATGCCTCTCGTTTGATTTCAGAAATAGCTGCTACCATCACTAAAGATTCAGAATTGTAATTGTTGTTTGCGAGCTCCGGATAATCTTTCTCGATATCTTCTATTTCATTATCATAAATTGTTTGCTCCTGATCAGACTTGTTTTCTTCAGCTTTCTGCAAAGCAGCTTCATACGCAAGCTCATCGATAATTATCGGATCTTTTTGGCGAATTGCCTTCTGCATAGTAGAGATTTGAGAATCAAGTTTATTGAGATCCTGTGCCAAATTCTTCTTCATTGACTCACCAATTTTCTTTTCTTCTTGTAGAGCTTCTATTTCACGTTTATTATTCGAAATATCGGATTCTATCAGAGGTACTTCTTTACGCTTTGCATCAAAAAGATTTGATTCAAGAATATTTATTTCAGATTGAAGTTGATCTATTCTTCTATCCATTTTACCCTCCTCGTATTTGACCCTATCCAAGCTATTGTTCGTTTTTACACGCTCTGAGATCAGGTCATCAAGAATTTTTTCTGGTGATGAATTCTCAACATTTTCAATCATCTGTTGATTTGATTTCAGATATCTAAGTGCATCTAATTCTCCCTCTTCTTGTAATTTAGAATTAAATGCTTCGATAATATCCTTTATGTTGGTATCATCAGACAAACCCTTGGATATCTTCGTAACTGTCTCTGCTTCAAACTCGTTTAATTTTTCTATTTGATCAGATAAATTTCTCTTTTCGTATTCCTTTTGTTTAGCGACGGAGAGTAGCTGATGTTTTTTAATTGGATCTGTTTCGATTACAATTTGAGATTCGAGTTCCTTCTGCTCCCCCTCAAGTTTTGCTATTAACTCTGACTTTTCGATGATTGCAGCGTCTATATTCGACTTTATTACTGCGAGTTTGACCTCATTCTCATCCTGGACGCTCTGTAATTCAAGTAGCTGATCAACTATTTCATCTGGACGCATGTTGTTGTATCCTAATTCTGATAGTATCTCTTTCTTACGCTGTTCTTCTTCTAATTTATCTAAATCAAAATTTTCGATGTTCACTTCAAGCTCGGCCTTTTTTCTGATCAGGTTTGCAATAATCTCCTGTGCACCTTCCACTTCTTCATCGAATAAGTTGATGACCTTTACAACTTCTTGACCATCCTCCATTGTATGCAGTATCTTTTGTTTCAATGGCCGTAATTCGTCCTGAAAAGGTAGTTCTACCGTAAAGGTTCGCGTCTGTTGACTTGTTGTTATTTCAATATCATAATTATATCTTCCTCCTTGCGGGAATACGATCGCATACTTGTTTTGTGCATTACTTTCCGTCTCCGCAACTTGTTTCCCACTTTTCGTTTCACTCAACTTCACAAACATCTGAGCACTGGATGGATTTATCGTCGATTCAAAATCTCCCATTACAATAACCTCTTGTATTGGGACGCGAACAACTTTTACTTTATATACATGTAATTTTCCATCTTGACTTTGCCTAGCCGAGGCGAAATATGCATTCTGGAACAAGGAATCTACAACATAAAAAAGGTCATCATCTGGAGATGAAATAGCAAAGTCAATATTCTCAGGTGGCCACCAATCATAAGTGTCATCCCTATATCGTGACATGAAAATATCATAACCTCCCATAGAGTTATGTCCCTTTGAGCTGAAGTACAAAAACCTTCCACTAGGATGTAAATACGGGAAGTTCTCATCATACTGTGTATTTACTTCTCCAGGCAATCGCTGCTCTAAACCCCACTCTCCATCCGGTAATTTCTTTCGAACAAAAACATCCAATCCATTTGATTCATTATCACCATAGCTGGCATAATAGACAGCTGAGGCATCCGGTGGAAAGTGCACCACAGGAATATGCTCTTTCTTTTTATCAATCTTGGACTGGAATTGCTCAGATACAAGAATATATCCTTTGACTGTCTCGGCATCAGTGTAAATTCGGAAAAATTTATTTTGGTCTATTTCTTTTTTATCTGCAACAACAATATCTGTAAACTGCGTTAGGAGTCGTTTACCATTCTCACACATCTGCACGAAACGCTCCGTTTCAAAGCGCGGATCAGCATCCCTACCGACTTCATTCAAATATCTCTGATAGCTCTTTTTTGCTAAATCAAACTGGTAATCTAAATGAAGAGCTTTTCCTCTATAATAATACGCTCGATTATCAATATTTGGATCTTTAATGGCATAATTGAGATATCGAAGCCCTTTATTTTTTTGATTGGAATTAAACAACAGACAAGTTCCGTACTTAAAGTTGTAATCGTGACTTTTAGGATTAAGAGAAGTCAATTGTAAAAAAAGAGGTGTGGCTTGGATATACTCCTCCTGCTCGAACAATTTGTTCGCTTCGTCTCGAATATCATCTTCTGTTTTCTGTGCCAAGCTAAACTGCACAAATAGCAGGATGAAAGAGACATAGACTATATGTCTACCCCACTTCACTTTTTTATGATCGATCGTATCTTTTTTCTTTGAATTAGTACGATTATTTCTTAAAAAGGTTCATTTTATTCTCCTCACCTTTAATCAGCCTTGCTATGTTCTTTCTGTGAGAGGCAATTACAGCCACTGATAGAACAAGACTAAAGATGAGTAGCACATCAGACGAATTATCAGTAACCCAGTAGACAACAACTGGAAAAACGAATGATACTACAATAGCACCCAAAGAGACATAATTAGATATAAGAAAAACGAAAAGAAATAACGCAATACAAATCAAGGCAGATAATGGCTCGATACCTATAATTATCCCTAATGATGTTGCCACACCCTTACCGCCTTTAAACCGAGCGAATAAAGGAAAAATATGTCCAAGAATTGCCAAAACGGCACAGACTACTTGAACCTGAATTACCTCATCAAATGTGTGATCCCACGACTTATATTCTACGAACCATTTTACTAGACTCACAGCAAGAAAACCTTTAAAAATATCTACAACAAGGACAATGATACCTGGTTTTTTCCCTAAAACTCGAAATGTATTTGTTGCACCAGCATTGAGCGAACCGTGTTCTCGAACATCCATGTTGTACCAGGCCTTACCAACCCAAATGGCTGTGGGAATAGAACCTAAAGCATAGGCGAATAGTCCAAAAACGATAAAGTAAAGTAATTCCATTATTCAAAAAGTCTTCTTAGGATAATTTCAGGGGTGGTTCCCGTTCCTGATTTATATAAATATCCCTTTTTCTTTCTTTTATCTTCCTTGATCGCATCTATATCAGCAAGAAAATCAATATCCGTGGATATTAGCTCTAAAAGAGGTTCTTTTAGATCGTGATCATAGTAAAAGTAATAATCGGAACCACCTGGAGCAGAGAAGTTTAAAATGAAGGAGTCACCTTCCTTCTGTTCCTTCTTATCTGTTTTCGGAGGATTATACACTTGCTCAAAAAATAGCTTCATAGGCATCTCTTTCATCAATGGTTCACCATACAAATTGACAATTGTAGCGGTTCCATTGGTGGTTATCAAACCTTTCTCACTACCCGGTTTAGCATAAGATTTCATTTTGATACCAGTTAACACTATTGAATTATTTAATGCATCTGGCAATGCTTTCACTCTGCCACCATAGACATAATCAGTCTTAAACTTATCAGCCGCCTTGACGTCCTCCCACTCCGTAATCGCCTGCTCCACAGTTATACCGCGTAGGTCTCTCGGTCCCTTTATCCCTTCTATACCGTTAATTCGCTTACCAAGAGATTGCATTAATCCTTTATCAAGACCAAGGTCAAATTTTGCTGTTAGATTTAATGAAGTTTCGTCTTTCTCTTGATTATAGCTCACTGTTCCAACGGTCTCTACATTTGGTACACCGAAATCCATACCTAGAGAAATAATTCCATCACCCTCCATGGAACATGTTTTTGTATTCAGAGCAATGTAATTTCCTTTCTCTCCTCTATTCACAAGTTTATCTTGTGATCCAATCTGGAATTCTTTGCTATCCGCATTGTATTGAAGAAACCCAGACGCTGTAATTACAATTGGATCAGAAGGATCCGCTAATCCAGAAAGGAAAGTTGGATACATTCTTATCTCATTGTTAAACTCTGAGTTTCTCCAGACGATCCCCGCAGAAATAGGGTTTCCCTCAAGATCATTCATTTCACTGGATACAGGAATCTGAATTTTTTTGGGATCAAGCTTTGCATTAAAAGCCATCCAGTTTCTATCGAATTTCTCACAGTTATGATTAATTCGTGTTGCGCCAGAGAATAATATTTCCGGAGTTCGAGCACTAACACTGATATTTCCGTAATAATCAAATTCATCACTTAACTTAAATCCTTCACTGTCCTTGATCAATCCAACTCCTTTTGTATTGAAAGAAGTATCAAGATCGATGCTGGTCATCGTTATCATGAATTTATTACTGTCTCGATCGTAGTATGGATACAACCCTGTAGCTTCGTAATCGCGTCTTGCCTTTATCTCAACCTCAGCATCTAAAAACGTATGGTATTTCGTGATATAGTTTGCTTCAATCTTAGCATTTTTTAGCAAATCCATTCTTGCCTTCTTTCTTATACGCAAGATTGAACTATCCGGATAAATGATCGCATCTGCAACGTTTATGTACTCAACCTCTTTACATGTTATTAGCTTTTTCTTCAAATCAAAATTAGCTTTCGGCGCCATAAATTGAAGTGAATCTTGTTTGGGATGCGTAGAGAAAAAGTTTGGTCCGAGGAGATCAACACCCGCATTGATATCTAGGTTATCCTGTTTAGCTCTCTCCATTGCAATATCGTAGCTATCCATGAACCATGTGAATTTATCCATCCTACATTTATATTGATTTACAGGAAATTCCACACTTGTTTCCCCATCATTGGATGTAAAAATTCCCTTACGCTCTTTAAAAGAAACATTTCCTTTACAATTATCCGTTTTAAATGCCATTGCATCCTCAGATAAATCCTGGCTCTCATTTCTCAAGCTAAAACTCGATGTATCCGCGTTAATATCCAGATTTGTGAAAGAATAATTATCAGAAATCATCGTCGCATTTTTGAAAGTCATAACACCCTTTCCGCGCATTCCTTTTGGAGTAACTATAGCCGTTCCTTTCAATTTTGCTTCCTTACCAAAAAATCTAATTTGTTTTTTTGGTAGCGAGGATGCTTTCATTCTATTTTGCTTAGGGATATAACTAATAAATGCCTCATCCGCATACACATCGGGGAATTCAATTCCTGATTCGATGGATCTATTTATAAATTCAGCTACCCCAATGGTAGAGTCGGGAAGGAAATTAAAGCCTTTAGAAACCGATGTAGAGTGCACAAAATTAATCGTCCCAGCACCTTGTAAACCATTATGAGATAGTATCACTTTATCCTCGTATTTGGCTTCGGTTCCATAAAAGTCGTAACCTTCTTCTGGTGCAGTAATAGAAAATCCGAATGAATAGTCTGGCATCAGACGAAGTGGTTCATTTATGATAGGGAAAATACCAGCAGAGATTAACTCTCCCTCCAATCTAAATGTACGCTCATAAAACCCGTCTAAGCTATCCATCTCAAATGGAAATACAGTGTAGTAAAATCGAGTACTGTCATAAACACCTCGAAAGACATCGTCCGAATTGTAAAATACTTTAGAATTAGACGTGCAATTTAGCTTTGGAAAATCATCGAAACCTTCTTTGAGCCCTGATCTATTGTTCGGGTCGTCCACCATTAACTCTCCGCTCACTCCCTCTAATCTGCTGATCGTTGCAATAGACTTATTTCCATCTTCCCGACGCAGCGGTCTAACTCTGAATAAGGCCTCTGTTGATTTTAAAATCTTAAACTTGAATTCATCATAGATAAAATTTGATGCTAATGTATTGATCTCTAATTTTCCAGAATTGATCCAACCAGAGGAATTAAAATTTCTATTCTCACGAACTTTCACCTCACTGTTATCAGGAAATGCTACTACATTATTTGATTCCGAAATGGCAACAGCATCGACGGCAACGAGATCAAGGTCCATTGTTGACAAATCCATCAATCCAAAATCCTTCATCAATCTGCGCTGCTCATTTTGTTCAGTGTAAATTTTCTGAACCTTTTGAAGGTATTCACTTTGTTCAATTTGCTCCTTTGAATAACCTTTTAATTCTTTCGGTCGAAAATCTGAATTGAAAACAATATTATCGTAATCCTTTGTCCCCGATTTCGCCTGAACAAAGGTGACCATCTTGTTATTCACGGTAACAATTCCTGCCTCTGTGTCATAAGATAGGAATCCCATAGCTGCTAGATCCAAAAGAGTTGGTTTTGCAGTTTGAATTGTCATTCCTAGTGCACTCGCGGCCTTTCCCTCTTCCATTATAAACTCATCAAATTTGTAGGCATAAGCGTAAATAGATGCGAGCGGATGATTTCTAGCATTACCTTGCAACTGATCGTAAAGTCTTGCGTTAAAATAATCTCTTGACTCGAATCGTGCGGAACGCTGATCCAAGCTTGTGCTCAAATCAAATGTAAAATTTAGTTGATCTGTTCCTACTTTCCATTCTACTTTCGGCACATAAATATCCAATTGATGGTAGGAGTCTGTAAAAGGAGACTGACCTAAGCCAGACTTGTTTCTTGTCATAGAAATAAGTTTAGCTTCAAGATCATATGTGAAATCAACACCAGGATGGGACAATGAATCACCTGTTCTAAAATTAGTTCTTATCCGAGTTCTTCTACTCTGAATTTTTATCTTATTCACATAAATCTCTGTTGATTTCGCTGTAATGAAAGGTGCGCCGTCCTTCATTATTGTAACTTGCGCGAGGTCTTTTGTTGTTCCGGCTCCAACGAAATTTCCGCCTTTAAGTGAGAATCCACCGATGTAATCTACATTCTCAACAATATTCTTGATCAACAACTTTTTTTTGAATGAAAGGAATTGGGGATAAACCCTATCACTCTCACGATTTATCTTGAATGCTCGATCAGATAGAAATCCTGCAATTGGCTTATCAAAATACGCGGAAGTGAGCAATGCCGTATCAACTCTTAAATCTGATGTTTTCATTGAAATTTCATAACCTTTGAGTTCAGCAAAAGTTGTCTCCGGATCTAAACCAACTTTCTCCCATGTAACCTTTCCACCTCTACCTTTCCATTTTTTCAAAATCGGATCATATTTTCCCTGCGTTTTGAAAACAGCAATGCTATCCACTCCCTCACCGTAAGTTTTTCGCTTTGTACTCGATACTAAGCATACCAGAGCACCTTCTTCGAAATTTATATATGCTTTATCTGAGTATACAAATTCGTATTTACCTCCTCTGTAGTACCAATCATAGTTTGCAGATGTTGAAATTTTTCGCTCAGAAAAAAAACTAGCCGACAGCTCGATGAATTCTGTAAATCGTTTAACGTATCGGCTTTCCAATAGTTTATCTATGCTATTTTGCCAAGCTTTGAAACTTTGATTGGACTGTTTCCCTTTTATGAATGAGGCTACGGAGAAAACATAATTATAAATATCCGGATACGCCTTAAGTTTTTTTGCTTCGATCTTGTTACAGGTACTTACCATCGTTTTAAAGTAACTGTCTGGAAATTCATTTGTTTCCAATAGCATTACGCTCAGCTCCTTCTTCAAAAAGTCTTTCGTGTCTTCTGCAGCATATTCGCGCACATTCTTCTCAAAGATCTTTATGAACTTTTCCTTGTCATCAGGATACGATTGACCAATCGAATTGAAGACAAAAATCGCTAGGAAAAATGGTGATAATAAGTATTTCATAGTATTATTTATTTAGCACAAGACATGCCCATTCATCCTTTGTAATTGATCGATTGAATTTAAACCCATGATCTTGACAGATGCTCTTTATTTCATCTATATCAGAAATAAAGAATCCGCTAAGAAACAGTTTTCCACCTTCAACAAGTAATTCAGAGTACTTCGGCATGTGTACTTTCAATACATTTTTATTGATATTCGCTAATATCCATTCAAAATTCGTGCCTTGAACAACATCAATATCACCATGACGCGCTTTAATTCTTTTACAATTGTTTCGATTAGCATTCTCGATGGTATTCTCCGCTGACCATTCCTCGATATCAACAGCCTCTATCTCCCTCGAACCAAGTTTTTCTGCAATAATCGCTAGAACTCCGGTTCCAGTTCCCATATCCAAGACTTTATCGACAAGGGCTTCTTCACACATTGCCTTGGTCATTAACCATGTAGTTTGATGGTGTCCCGTTCCAAATGACATTTTAGGCTGAATGATTACATCAAATCCTTTTATTTCAATTGACTCATGAAATGGTGCTCGAATGGTAGCATAATCTTGAACATACACAGGATCGAAATCAGCCTCCCAATTAGCATTCCAATTCTGATAGGGTATCTTTTTGTAGGAAACTTTATAAACAAGTTGTTCTGCTCGCATCAAACTTGTTGATTCAACGGCATTTTTTGCATCAATAGACTCCGAACAATATGCAAAAAAGATATTCTTTTCGGTCATAAATCCATCGAAACCCAAATCTGAAAGTTCAGCGGTTAAAATATCAGTCCAAGGATGCACTGGGTCTAATTCGAATCTCACTTCTATTGTGTCTTCGTTCTTCATTAAAAAGATCGTGCAATTTCCATGAATGATTCGGCTGACAATGATGCACCTCCTATCAGTCCACCATCGACGTTTGCTCCAGCAAATAATTCATTCGCATTCCCAGGTTTACAACTCCCTCCGTAAAGAATGGTTACATCCTTCGCCACATCCTCACCATACACCTCGGCCACCCATTTACGAATATTTGCATGCATTTCTTCTGCTTGCTGCGCTGTTGCTGTTCTTCCTGTTCCAATAGCCCATACGGGTTCATAGGCGATCACAGTATTACTCATATTGACATCAGGGATATGGAATAAGCTTTCTTCAAGCTGTGCTTTTACGAATGCATATTCGGAACCCGCTTCTCGGATTTCCAATGGTTCACCACAGCAAAACACGAAATTAACATCCTCCGCGAGCGCATGATTCACCTTCATCTTCAAAACCTCATGGGATTCTCCGAAAATTTGTCGTCTTTCACTGTGCCCTATCAAGGCTACTTCAACTCCACAGCTTTTCACCTGATCTAATGAAGTTTCACCTGTATAGGCACCTTCAGTATGTTCGCTAAAATTTTGAACACCAACTTCGATCCCATTCGAAAGTCTGTTTATTTCAGGTACCAACATGTGGGAAGGAAAAACAATTAATTCCACTCCTTCAGGTGCCTTCATATGATTTAGCGCATCGATCAGTTTAACACCGTCTTGCAGTGTTAGGTTCATTTTCCAGTTACCGGCTACGATCTTTCTCGCCATTATTTCAAGTGGTTTTTAATGAATTTTTCTTTTGATGGAACTGAGCGGAAACCATACTTACCAGTCACCGTTCCTTTTTCAAGTATCATGATCGCAGGGTTTGCTCTTGAGATGATCTTAAGTTCAATACCATCCATGCTAAATGCCGGAACCGGCAATTCATTTTCATTTCTAAACTGATTGATCTCTTCGCGCGAATTCGCATTGCAGATCATCATCATTGGAATTCCTGCTTCTTTGCAAGCTGTATACACATCTTTGACACGATCAATGTTCGACCAATTTGCTTCATCCAGCTTACGAGATACCAGAATTACGATCTTATCCGCTGTAACTGTGGCCATTTTAGCACTAATATCCGAAATACTTGGGTCCACAGCCATTAATGTGTCTTCAACACGATATTCTGTCGCTGAGAATGAAACTGTATCATACTCTTCCACTGGTGTCATCATGTATGATTCATACTCCAATGAGAAAATCTTGTACTGTGTGGTCATCAGTGAATCCATTGCTTCTTGCATGAATAAAAGTGCATTTTCTTCTTTACCTATATCCTCGATATTAATCACCGGGTTATAATCCATTATTGATGGATTCTTCGGTGTAATGATCGTTTTAACAATCATCGTATCATATTCCCATTCCTGATCTTCCCAGATCTTCGAAGTCATATATTCCTCACTGGCACTATTAAGTTCTCTCTTTTCTCCAGAAGTCTTATTTGAGTAAACTAGAAGATTTTCAAATTGCCCCTCAATCCCATCGTTCATTCTATCCACCAAATTTTCACCAATTGCGTATGGTCGATAATCTTTCATTGGAACATACCTCAACACATAAGAAACCATGAAAACACATATGATTGCGACAACCAATGCACTCATCCAATGGTTTCCGAACAATTTACCTCCAGACCTAAGTATCCATAAAGCAGAGATGATTGATGCAGCAGCGAAAAAAATAGGGAAATACCATCCAAATACCCAGCTGAAGAAGGTGATCACCAGCATTGAGCTGCCAAAATAAACTAAATTTTGTCGGCCTGTATTGGGTTTAATGATCCATTGAGCAAGGAAGATCCAGAACACAAGATAAAGCAAGACAATATCCTTCCACAAAGATTCTTGTGGTGTCAATGATCTACCAACTGAGCCCTTCAAAGCATCTCCAAAACAACCACAGTCATCTACACATTGTGGTTTCTTAAGCTCATCCACAACCAAAATCTTATTCGTCCTAGAAACTATTGTTATCTCTTCATTATTTGGTGCCTCATCAAGTTTAATCCCTGCAATTGGATCCGTAATTGCATACGTATCGCGATCTATAAATTTCTTGTCCGGATCACAGTTGGCAGTATGCCAGGTGAGAAAAGTGAAGAAAACCATCATCGCCATCATCAAGTAAGAAACGAGTTTTATCTTCCCTCCTATTATAGTTAGAACTCCCAGTACGATCTCAGCAATACAAATTAAGACGCTCAAAATCAGCGCGTAATCAATGAAGAACTCAAGAGAGAATCCCGGCGCGCCAAAAAGTTCTTTGACCCGATAAGCCAAGGCTCCATCCTCAAAATACTCCTCCAGCTTATAGGCAAAACCAATAGGATCATTCGCTTTGACAAGTCCAGAAACAATGAATAACCCGCCAACTATTACTCTTGCAACACTAGCCATCATCAACTTGCCTTTGAAAATAATTAGTCCTCCGATTGAAAGCATCATTGAAATTAATCCAATCGTAAGAAACATAACTTTTTGCTCCTCAAAATTGACATGGTATCCCATAGCCATAAACGATAAACCCAAGAGATTGATAAGCACAAACACAATATTGAAGATCTTAGATCTGCCCTGCACTGTAATTTGTTCCTTCATAGTTATTTCGATTTACCGATATTCAAATGAATCAGAGCGAATACTGCATAATTCAACATATCAAAGTAGTTAGCATCGATGCCTTCACTTATAATTGTCGCTCCGTTGTTATCCTCAATGTGCTTGACACGCATAATCTTCTGTAGAATAAGATCTGTCAATGAGCTCACGCGCATCTCTCTCCACGCTTCGCCGTAATCATGATTCTTCTTCATCATGAGTTCCTCTGCCTCTTGTGCATATTTCTTGTAAAGACTGACAGCTTCAGAGGCTTCCAGTTCCATTTCTGTTAACCCCTCCTCCTTGAGTTGAATAAGTGCCATTATGCAATAATTTACAATTGCAACAAATTCATCTTCGATCTTCTCACCAACTTTATTTTGACCAGTTTCTTGCACCGTCCTTATCCGTTGTGCTTTTATAAATAATTGATCAGTAAGTGAGCTTGGTCTTAAAATTCTCCATGCGGTTCCGTAATCTTTTGTTTTCTTCGCAAAAATGTCACCGCAAACATTGATTACATTTGTATATTCTGTTACCGTTTTAGTCATTAAATGAGTATGCGTAATTCAAAGGTTGAAGATACATATTTTCAAGGGAAATCAACTATTAGATTAGGAGATATCTCCCTCGATCTAACTCGTCCCATTGTAATGGGAATACTCAATATTACTCCCGATTCTTTTTACCCTGAAAGCAGACGTTCAAATGGTCATGATCTATTGTATAAGGCAAAGACCATGCTTGAAGAAGGAGCTACAATACTTGATATTGGTGGATACTCATCGAGACCAGGTGCAACTGACATCTCAATTCAAGAGGAAATTGACAGAATACTGCCAGCGATTCAAATGCTCAAAAGGGAACTTGACAACCCAATAATTTCTGTCGACACATTTCGTTCAGAAGTAGCTGAAGAAGCATTAAAATTTGGTGTTGAAATAATCAACGATATTAGCGGTTATCAAATAGATAACAGAATGTTCAGTGTATTAGAGAGATATAAGCCTGTATATATCTTAATGCACATGAGAGGAACACCTCAAACTATGCATACACTAACTGATTATAGGAATGATATTTCACAAGAAGTAATACAATACTTTCATCAAAAATTAGGTGAATTAGAGCGCGCAGGAATAACAGAAGTGATATTAGATCCTGGATTCGGATTTAGTAAAACAGTGGAACAAAGTCATCAGCTACTTTCAGAATTAGAAATTTTTCAGACCTTTAGAAAACCAATACTTGCCGGTGTCTCTAGGAAAAGTATGATATATAAAAGACTGGGAACCAACCCAGAAGAAGCACTGAATGGAACCTCAGCGCTAAATGCTATAGCACTATCGAAAGGGGCAAAAATTTTACGAGTTCATGACGTGAAACCAGCATCTGAAATTATCCGTTTATTAGTCGGATCAGATAAACAGGTTTAAGTAAGCATTGAATCTCAATACCCATTCATTCTCTGCATTCAAATGCGCTAAATTTAATCCAGACTTTAGTTGATCAATCGCGTCCTTCTCATTCCCATCTTTCATACTCTGAATCGCCTTATCGAGAAAGTGACTCAATTTCATTTTTTCTGGACACGGATAAGCCAATGATTTCAAATTTTCATCTAATAACATATTCAAATGTAGACATGAAGGATGATGTTAACATTAACTACATAAAAAGATGTTGTAAAGAAATATTTAATTAAAAATCTTAAAACCTGATTTTTCCTCAATCCCTTTTATACCTGCTAATCCACCGGTATGAACGAAGACTACCGTTCGATCATCAAAAATGCCGTTTTTAATCTGATCGTATAGGGCGAAAAATGCCTTTCCTGTATAGATAGGATCCAAGCGTAAACCAGTAGACTGATAAATTGATCTGATAAATTCTAGTAGATCAATAGTATACTTACCATAGCCCCCAAAATGATAATTTGAGAGCACAGTAATTCTACTTTTCAATTCATCAATATATTCTGATGTAAATGCCGCGTATTCATAAACTTTGGCCATTTCGTTGATAGATTCAAAACCTTTAAGTGCAGGTACTACATATAGTTCCGCACGGTCCAATACGCTCGCAATTCCACAGCTTGTCGTCGCAGTACCTTGTGACACAAATATTGCATCAAAAGCGATATTTATTTCTTTTACTATTTCCTGACAACCAACCATCCCATAAAAGTTCGCGCCTCCCTCAGGAACTAGATACAAATCATGATAAGCGGCTTTTAAAGTCGATAAATATTCAGGATCATTTCGGTTACCATATTCTAATCTCGATATAAATAATAACTCCATCCCTAATTCTTGACAATTCTTCAAATTATCATTACTCTCAGCTGTTAACTCATCTCCTCTCACGATACCAACTGATTTAACTCCCAATTTGGATGCAGCTGAAGCTACGGCAATCAAATGATTCGAATATGCCCCTCCAAAAGTTAATACTCCAGATTTCCCTAATGCCTCCATTTGCAACAGGTTATACCTCAACTTTCTCCATTTGTTTCCACTAACTCTAGCATCAATAAGATCGTCTCGTTTTACGAATATGCGGGTACAATGCTTTGTAAACAATGGATGATTCAATTCCTGAAGAACTGATTTATTTGTATTGAATAATTCCGCAGATTTCATTGGTTTCACAAATATCAAGTAATTTTACAACATGCCAGATGACATGAGCGGTTTTTCGAAACGAAGTAAATTAGAATCAGAGGACTTCTATTATTCAGAAGAAGGCTTTCTTGTATTTACGGAAAAATATCACCTGAAAAGGGGTTACTGCTGCAAGAGTGGTTGCAAACACTGCCCTTTCGGTTTCAATAAAAATACAGGCAATGTCTCCAAAGAAAGAACATGATTTAACGTATCCCCTTTTCTGGATATTTCCCTTTAAATTGACCCAGAGTAGCTTTAATTCTTTTTATGTCTGACTCTACGTCACCCGTAGGTTTGAACTCTCCGTAGAAACCTCCAGTCTTTCTCTCATAATCAAGATAGCCCAGATATATTGGTACATCAGCTTTCAACGCAATGTAATAAAATCCCTTTTTCCAATGTGGGTTGTAACTCCGAGTTCCTTCTGGAGTAAATATCATGTATAGGGATTCTGAATTATTAAAATACTCTACTGCCTGATCCGTAATATTTGTTTTCTTCTTGCGATCTACTGGTATGCCACCCATTAATTTTAAGAAGTAACCAATGGGGAAAAAGAAAGCTTCCTTCTTGATTAAAATCTTAGTGTCAATTCCATAACTATACATCGCTAGTTTCCCAATGATGAAATCCCAATTTGACGTGTGAGGCCCCATTACAATTACACATTTATTTAATCCGTCAGGTGTTGTTTTATCGATCTCCCAGCCAAACCAATGCAACAAGGTCATTGCAAACTTTCTCATGACACAAAGTTATGTTTAAAAGGAATATTATACATTTGATTTATGCGTTTTTTAACGAATTTTTATTCCGTACTTCTTGTTATACTGATCTGCGTTTTATTCACGATAATGTTTGTATTGAAGAATTTCATGCTCTCTATGGATGAAAACGAAAATTTTGAATACATTCCTAAATATGCTCTCTTCGCAGTACGCATAAATTCTTCTAAGTTGTTAAAATCAACTCTGAATGAATTAATTCAAACTCAAGATTCCGAGATAAGAGATCAAATGCAAAAAATGAACCTGAGCTCAGGCGAAAGCATGTTTAATGGAATAAATTTTTCGTCAAATTTTTACATGTTTATAGTCCCATTGGAAGAAGAATTTGTCGAAGGTTTTCTATTCAATATTACCAATGAAAAACTTTTTCGTGAATATTATAAAAGTCAAGGAGATTATATCATCTCATCAAATGATAAAGTTGGATTAATTTTTCGTCAAGATAGAGAGCAAATAAATGAGTCCATCGTTAAAAAGCTACCCCAGTTAGCAGAGCATATCCTGGAGAAAAAACAGAACAAAACATCGCATATTGATTTTCCGAATTCAAATTCAATTATAAGCACTTGGTCGAGTAATCTCTCAGATGAGTTAGCGTTTGCCAATGCGTTGGAATTGAACTTCGAAACAAACAAAATTAAACTAGATGGAATTCTTCGAGCAACAACAGACTTGACTCAACGAGGATATTACCTCAAAAAAAAAGGTGTTTCATTGAACTCATCATTGATACCGGAAAGAATTAATGATTCAATTAACAAGATTTTAAATAGTGACATTGAACAGTCAAGAATAAAAGCCATTTCAATTAATTACAGTGGTTTAAATTTTGAGCAAACAACAAAACTATCTATAGTTCCTAAGATGGAAGTATTGATCAACTTTACTTCTAGCATGAACCAAGACACTTTACTGTATAAACTTGCGAAGGAAAAATTAATACAACTAACCGATAGCTCCAGTTTTATTTTTAACGAAATAGAATTCTCAATTTTGCAGCCAGCCAAAGATCAGCTCCTCATATTCACTGGAGTGCCTACCTCCAAAGTAGAGATTCGAGAGGAGATTTTCGAGTTAACTGGGGATCCATCCTTACTATTTCATATTGGAGGAAATTCTCCATATGGCCAATTCCTTCAATTTATTCCTCTTTTTAAAGGAGGTAGAGAACTTGCAAATGCTATAGATTCAATTCATCTGAAAGTAATGCCAGGTAAAAATAACGTACATCAAGTTAAGGGAGTGATTCAATTTAAGGAGGCAAAATCACCTATTCTTGAATTACTTAAGCTTACAAACAATTTGACTTTACTCGAATAGATTTAATAAATAATCTGGTGCTTTGAGTAATCGACTACCGTACCATGAAAACATCTCTCCATCAACAATCTTAACCTCTGCTTCTGGAAACATTTTGCGGAATTCTTGAACATGTTTTTCTTTGAAAGGAAATGGTTCAGAACTCAATAACACAAGATCAGGAGCCTCATAATCACAAGAGTTTAACCTGGGATATCTTTCTTGTTTAATTGCATTTTCCAATCCGGTTGCCTCTAACATTGCACTAATAAACGTATCGTTCCCAGCAACCATGTGAGGATTTGACCAGACAAGATAAATTGCTCTTTTACCTGAAGCCTTCAGTGATTTTAGTTTTTGAAACTTCGTGTCAAACTCTTTCAATAAATGTCCAGCAGTTTCTTGATGACCTGTAAGTGCTCCGATATCAGTGAACAATTTACGCGCATCATGAATATTCTTAACATCACTCACCCAAACAGAAAATTCCTGTGCTAACTGCTCAATATCTTCACGATTATTTTCCTCCTTGTTGGCTATGATGAGATCAGGTTTTAGCTCACGAATCTTCTCAAAATGTAATTGTTTTGTCCCTCCTATTCGCAGTTTCGAATTGAGCCATCTGGGTGGATGTACACAAAATTTTGTGATTCCAACAACTTCATGTTCTAATCCAAGATCAAAAAGTAATTCTGATTGAGATGGAACCAATGATACAATTCTTTTCGGAGGCCCCGAAAGTAAAACGACTCTATCCAGATGATCTCTGAATTCCATTATGCCATTGCCGCAATGAGATCATGTCGCGTTACAATATGATGTCCACCGGAATTCAATTCAACCAATACCGCTGGAGTTTCTTTATTGACAAGTTTTGACAACTCTTCTATCTTGGTATCTTCTTTCACAATGGGAAGTGGGGCATCCATAAATTGTGATATTGGCATGTCTCTCAATTCAGGTGAATCGATAAGCATTGAGTACACTTTATTGTCATCAACCGACCCCATGAATTTTCCATCTTTGACCACTGGGATTTGACTGATGTTGAATTTTCTCATTTTATCAATTGCATGAGATAATAATTCTTCTCCATATACTATTACCAGCGGAGAATCTCCATGCTTAGCAACAAGGTCGCCAGCTGTCATAAAATCTTCATCAAGGAACCCTCTATCGCGCATCCAATCATCATTATACATTTTCCCAACGTATCGGCTGCCAGAATCGTGTAACAAGACCACAACAACATCGTCTTTTTTGAAATTATCCTTCAATTGAATGAGTCCCTTAATAGCAGCACCGCATGAATTGCCGGCAAAGATACCTTCTTCTCGCGCCATCTTACGCGTGTAGACTGCGGCGTCCTTATCCGTTACTTTTTCGAAACCATCAATGACATCAAAATTTACATTTTCCGGTAAAATATCTTCACCAATTCCTTCCGTGATGTAAGAGTATATCTCATTCTCATCAAAAATTCCTGTTTCGTGGTATTTTTTGAAGACCGAGCCATATGTATCTATGCCCCAAATTTTAATATTTGGATTCTTTTCCTTGAGATATTTTCCAACCCCGGAAATTGTTCCACCTGTGCCCACACCAACAACAAAATGAGTTATTTTTCCTTCTGTTTGTTCCCATATTTCAGGACCTGTTTGTTCATAATGAGCAATTGTGTTTGAAGGATTGTCATATTGATTTACATACCAGGAATTTGGTGTCTCCTCTGCAATTCTCTTGGAGGTTGAGTAGTAGGACCGTGGGTCATCTGGCGCAACATTTGTGGGGCAAACAATAACCTCTGCACCTACCGCTCTGAGAATATCAAATTTTTCCTTCGACTGCTTGTCGGTTGAAACACAAATGAGTTTGTATCCTTTTACAATAGCTGCCAAAGCCAATCCCATTCCTGTATTTCCCGAAGTACCCTCAACAATTGTACCTCCAGGCTTTAATCTGCCGTCTGCCTCTGCATCCTCCACCATCTTAACGGCCATTCGATCTTTTACCGAACTTCCTGGATTGAAAAATTCAACTTTTGCGAGGACTGTGGCCTCCACATCTCTTGTAATATGGTTCAACCGAACCAAGGGGGTATTTCCAATAGTCTCAAGTATGTTGTTGTAGATCTTCATCGAAGTAATTTTTGACAAAATTAAGGGATTCAATAAACTATCCCAGTTCAAGTTCAATAATCTTTAGAGTACACCGCGAACTCTGAGGAGAATAACGCCCATATAAGTGAAATACGTTCCGAGCATTATAACCCCCTCCCATCGGTTTATTTTATTTCCAATAAATATTGAAATACCCATGAAAAAAGCGATGCCAATCATCCACCACATGTCGAAATTTATCGCATTTTCAGTTACCTCCATCGGACTAACAATACCGGTAATTCCTATAACCGCGAAAATATTGAAGATGTTTGAACCCAGGAGATTACCAATAGAAAGATCCGTCTCGCCTTTATACGCAGCAACCGTTGATGCAACTAATTCTGGTGCACTTGTTCCGAGAGCAACAATCGTTACACCGATAATTACGTCTTTCTCTGGATTTTCTGCCAGAAGAAACTCAGCAATTCCAATTGCCCCATCGACAAACCACTCGGCGCCAAAGTATAGACCGATAAATCCTACCAACAAAAAAGTGATGGATTTCCAAAAAGGCTCTTCCTTGTAATCATCCAACTCATAAGGCGAAGATTCGACATTTGTCGCCTCCTCGTTCTTTACTTTTTTCCGTAAAGCGATTGAACGAGTTGCCATGTAGCTCAGATAACCGATGAGCGCCAAAAACAAAATTAATCCTTCAAGAAAAACAATTTCTCCGTCGCACGCAATGTAATAGAACATGCCTGTGGCAATTAACATAACTGGGAAATCCACAAACTTGGTTTGTTTATCAATTGGAATAGGCAAAATGAGAACCGTGGCCCCCAAAACGAGAGCTATGTTCGCAATGTTTGAACCAATAACATTACCAACTGCTATCCCTGCATTATCATTTAAGGCACTCGTTATGCTGACGATCAATTCTGGTGCTGACGTACCGAATGCTACAATTGTCATTCCAATCACTAAAGGTGAAATATTCACTGCCTTCGCTAGAGCAACTGCACCTTTAACAAGGAACTCTCCACCAAAGATCAAAACGATTAAACCGACTAGAAGAAAAAGAATACTAATTAACATAATTTGCTCTCGACAAAGATAATGCAAGGAGTCAATTTGGATGCTTTATTACTAACTTTGTTTAAATCATCAGAATGGATTTCCAACTTGTATCAGATTTTCAGCCTACAGGTGATCAACCAGAGGCCATTAAACAGCTTACATCTGGCATCAATGAAGGAATACCCCATCAAACACTACTCGGAGTTACAGGAAGTGGAAAAACGTTTACAGTTGCAAACGTTATAAAAAATGTGAATCGACCAACGCTAATTCTTTCGCACAACAAGACACTCGCTGCTCAGCTTTATGGTGAATTCAAACAGTTCTTTCCTGAAAATTCTGTTGAATATTTCGTGTCGTATTATGACTATTACCAACCAGAAGCATTCTTGCCAGTTACAGGAACATACATTGAAAAGGACCTATCTATTAATGACGAAATCGAAAAGCTGAGACTTTCTGCTACTTCTGCTCTGCTATCAGGTAGACGAGATGTTATTGTTGTTGCTTCAGTATCGTGCATTTATGGAATAGGAAATCCTGAAGAATTCGCGAATAGCGTGATTCATTTAAAAAAAGAGCAATCTATTTCTCGAAATGAGTTTCTCTATAATCTTGTCGAAAATCAGTACTCTCGATCTACTGTTGAATTTACGCGAGGTACATTTCGTGTAAAAGGTGATACGATTGATATATATCTAGCATACGCTGAGTACGCAATCCGCGTGTCGTTTTGGGGTGATGATATTGAATCAATTTCTACAATAGATCCAGAAACGAACAATACAATAGAAAATCACGAGAAAATTAGTATCTATCCAGCTAATATTTTTGTGAGTAGCCCAGAGACTACAAGGAATGCTATCGAAATGATAGAGCAAGATCTAGAAGTACAAGTAGCTGGGTTCAAACAACAGGGAAAATTTGAGGAAGGTGAACGATTGAAAGACCGGACAGAGTACGATCTCGAAATGATCAAAGAGTTGGGGTATTGCTCCGGGATTGAGAATTACTCGAGATATTTTGATAATCGTGAACCGGGACAGCGTCCATTCTGTTTGCTGGATTATTTTCCAGATGATTTTCTAATGGTAATAGATGAAAGTCATGTTACCATTCCACAAATAAGAGCCATGTATGGAGGTGATCGTGCGAGAAAAATCAACCTTGTAGATTTTGGATTTAGACTTCAAGCAGCAGTCGATAATCGACCTTTGAAATTTGAAGAATTTGAATCACTACTATATCAAACGATTTATGTCTCCGCGACACCAGCAGATTATGAAATTGAAAGGTCCGAGGGGACTTTAATAGAGCAGGTAATTCGACCAACAGGTCTTCTTGATCCAAATATTGTTGTTCGAGAGAGCAGAAATCAAATAGACGATCTAATAGAGGAAATACAACTTCGTATTGAAAAGGATGAACGAATATTGGTAACAACTCTAACAAAACGAATGGCGGAGGAATTACAAAAATATTTGGATAATCTATCGATAAAAAGCCGTTACATCCACTCAGATATAGATACAATTGAACGCGTTGAAATATTGAGACAGTTAAGACTGGGAGACTTTGATGTTTTGGTAGGTGTCAACCTACTTCGAGAAGGATTAGATCTTCCTGAAGTTTCATTAGTTGCAATACTAGATGCCGATAAAGAAGGCTTCCTCCGTAATGTAAGGTCATTGGTACAAATTGTTGGACGTGCTGCCAGAAATGTGAATGGAATGGTTATAATGTATGCGGATAGTGTCACTGTATCCATGCAAAAGACTATCGAGGAAACTGCTCGAAGGAGAAAGATTCAAATGGATTATAACGTAATGAATAACATGACCCCAACGCCACTGAAAAAATCACTCAAGGTAATTCTTGAATCTACTAAAGTAGCCGATGGTGATCGAAACGAAAATATTTATACGCAAAAAGATGAAGTCTCTCTTGCTTCTGACCCCGTATTGGAATCTATGAGTAAAGATCAACTCGAACGATCTATCAAAAATACGCGAAGACAAATGGAGGCTGCAGCAAAAGACCTAGATTTTTTGGATGCGGCGCGATTGCGAGATGAATTATTTGAACTTCAAAAAAGACTAAAGGATAAGAAATGAAATTATTGAAGCAACTGAGTACACTTGCCATTTTGGAAGGTATATCGTATCTGATGTTCGCAGTAACTATGCCGCTCAAATACATGCTAGAAATAACTGGACCGAATCAAATTGTAGGTATGTTACATGGCGTACTTTTTCTAGCATACTGCTTATGGGCAATTTTTGTTTCCAAAGAACAAAATTGGAATATTAAAACAACATGTATAACTCTAGCCGCTTCTTTACTACCTATTGCTACCTTTATCGTAGATTCAAAAATAATCAAGCCAGAAATTGATCGATTAAAGAACTAAAATGAATACAGAAAGTAGAAGAAATGTAGAGGTGTGCTTCACGCCTGGAGAATACGAATACTTCAAAGGAGAATACGAGATTATTGTTGTCATTGATGTGCTGAGAGCCACAAGCGCTATTTGTGTCGCTTTCGACAATGGAGTTAAATCAATGATTCCAGTTTCCACAATAGAAGAAGCAAGGGAATACAAAGAAAAAGGATATTTGGTAGGAGCTGAAAGGAAAGGACAGATAGTAGAAGGATTTGATTTTGGCAACTCTCCATACTCTTATATGAAAGAGGAAGTACAAGGTCAAGAGATTGTGTTGACTACGACTAATGGCACAAAAGCACTTAATATTGCGAAAGATGCAGAGACAGTAATAGTAGCATCACTATTGAATCTTGATGCAGTCTGTAAGTGGCTCGAAAACCAAGATAAAAATATCTTATGCTTGTGTTCGGGATGGCAGGATAAATTCAATCTGGAAGATACTGTGTGCGCTGGAGCAATAAGTGAATATCTGCTCGGAACTGGCATGTTTACATCAAGCGAAGACTCCTCAATTGCAGCAAAATATTTGTATCTTTCGGCATGGTTGAATCCACTTGGTTATTTAAAATCTAGTTCACATAGAAGAAGATTAAAAAACCTCAATTTAAACGAAGATATCAAATACTGTCTGACACCAAATCAAACTACAGTTATTCCAATATTGAAAAATGGCAAACTGGTTAAATTATAGAATTGCACTAATTCTCTTCATACCATTATTGGTTGGTATTGGTTCACGCTCTGATCAAGTCAAGAAATGGGGTTTTTTTGGTCACAAAAGAATTAACAGGATCGCAACTTTTACACTCCCTCCAGAAATGTTTGGATTCTTCAAAGAGCATATTGAATACCTTACGGAACATGCTGTAGATCCGGATAAAAGAAGATATGCTGTCGATGGAGAGGCTCAGCGGCACTATATTGATATCGATCATTATGTGGAGGAAGGCGAAGATCCTTTTGAAGTTGTCCCCCGAAAATGGAACCGTGCAGTTGAGAAATTCAGTGAAGACACACTACAGACCTATGGTATTGTACCTTGGTACATCAAAGTAATGAAATTCAAGTTACAGCGTGCTCTAGAAAGTAAAAATGTAGATCTTATTTTGAAGTATGCTGCTGATATTGGACACTACATTGGAGATGCACATGTACCGTTACATACAACAGAGAATTATAATGGTCAAATGACTGGTCAGAAAGGTATCCACGGCTTGTGGGAAAGTAGACTTGTTGAGATTAATCATGAGAACTACGATTATTTCGTCGGGAAAGCCGAGTATGTGGAAGATTTAGACGATTATATCTGGGATGCTGTCCGTGTTTCGCATAGAGCTGTTGACTCGGTACTTACTATCGAAAAACAGTTGACCAAAGAGTTCCCTGAGGATAAAAAGTATAGCTTTGAACAACGTGGGAATGTTACAGTACCGGTTTACTCATTTGAATTCTCTCAAGAGTACCACAAACGTATGAATCATATGGTAGAAAGAAGGTTAAAAGCTTCAATCAATGCTATTGGTTCCATTTGGTATACAGCATGGGTTGATGCTGGACAACCCGATCTAAGAGAAATTCAGAATACACCGCCGTCTGATGAACTTATACAAGAATTAAAGGAGCTAGACCAGCACTACATGAATGATAAGCACAAAGGTCGTATTTGCGAGTAGCAAGCTTTTCACAATTTTTTGAATCTGTATTTTTACTATTGATCCTTAATTGCAAAACATGATAAAAGTTGAAAACTTAAGTAAGGAGTTTACACTTACAAAGCAGCAACGCAAAGAATATGCAACAACAACCAATAAAGCAATCGCAGTAAATGACATCTCCTTCGAATGCCAACCTGGTAAAGTATTTTCCTTGCTAGGTCCAAATGGTGCAGGAAAGACTACAACATTGAGAATGCTTTCAACCATATTTAAACCGACCAATGGATCTATTAACATAGCAGGGATAGATGCAATTAAATATGCACAAGAGGCTCGGAAAAAGATTGGATTCTTGACTGGTTCAACAGGTTTATATGCTAGGCTGACACCTAATGAAGTAATTGCTTACTTTGCGCAACTATATGGAATTCCCAAGGCAGATTATCAAGCGCGTAGAGAGCATTTGTATTCACTATTAGATATGCATGATTTTCAAAATAAGCGTATCGGCAAACTTTCTACTGGTATGAAACAAAAAGTTTCTATCTGTAGAACCATGATCCATGACCCTGAAGTAGTCATTTTTGACGAACCTACGAGTGGTTTAGATGTTATTACAGCTGAGAACATTATTAAATTAATTCAGGATTGTAAAATACAGGGTAAGACCGTTATTTTCTCCAGTCATATTATGAGTGAAGTAGATCTACTATGTGATGACCTCGCCATTATCCATAAAGGAAATCTTTTATACAGCGGTTCAATGTCTGATTTCAGATCTAACATGAAAGAGAGCAATATAACAGCGGAATTTATTCGCATCGTACACGAATCTCAAAATACCGTAGTATTATGATATTTAAAATATTCAAAAAAGAACTTAAAGATACCCTACGAGACAGAAGAACTCTAATCATGATGCTTGTGATTCCCGTATTGATCTTTCCAATCATATTAAACGTATTTGTTGGAATTTCAGCCTCATTCACAGAAGAAGTAGCTCAAAAATCATTGAAAATAGGAGTTGTAGGAAGTGAACAGAACTATTTCATAGACAAATTCATAGCACTCCCAGAGCAATTAGGTAAAAAGGAGATAATCTTTTTAACAGATACATCTCAATTGAACAAGCTAATCCAAGAGGATTCCCTAGATCTCGCGTTGGTAATATCTTCATCTTTTGATTCAACTTTTGCCAAATTGAAGCCCGCTGAGATCAACTTAATTTATGACGCAACGGATGTTGGAATCGATGAACGTGCCAGAAATTATGTGCAACATATCGAAGGAATTGCAAAGCAAGAGCGCTACATCGATTTGCAGATAGATGAAACGAAACTGATGCCTTTCCAAGTTAATTATGTAAATGTCGCTTCCAAGAAAGAAATGATCGGTAAACTTGTGGGAGGTATTCTTCCATATGTTTTTATTGCCTTCGGGTTCATTGGTTGTATGTATCCAGCAATAGATCTATTCACGGGAGAAAAAGAGCGTGGAACTATTGAGACACTTTTAACTACTCCAGTAAAAAGATGGCACATTCTTTTTGGAAAGATGGGGGTGGTTGTTATCTCTGGATTACTAGCGGCTTCAGCAGCATTACTGGGATTATTTCTATCCATTGAAGTTTTTGATTTGGTGGAAAACGAAGAACTACTGAACATTATTCACGAAGTTTTGAGTTTTGAGTTTGTAATTATGCTTTTTGCTCTGTTGTTTCCTTTAACTGTATTTTTTGCTGGTGTAATGATTCCTATTGCAGTCTACACAAAGAGTTTTAAAGAGGCCCAATCAATTATTACCCCTTTAAATATTGTGATGGTTCTACCTGCTATGATCGGATTCTTTCCAGGTATCGAATTAGATCCAGTTACGGCGGCTATTCCAGTTATTAATATAGTTCTTGCCACAAAAGAACTGATTGCAGGTACTTTAGAGTTCCAGCTATTATTGATTAGCTTCTCTGTCATGGTAACTCTTGCTATTATGGCAGTTTTGGTCTCTTACAAGCAATTCGACAAGGAAAGTAATATTGTTATATAATGGGTAGAATTCTGATAATCTTAGTAATTGCTTTATATCAACCTTGCTTTGGGCAAGATTTGAGAACAGTTTTCACCAAGGATGCCTCTCAATGGCAATTCGACGATTTAAGATTTAAAACGGTATTTACTAATGATTGGGACAATTGGCGTTGTAATGAAACAGTTATTCGAACTTCCTTTTCAGAAGATTGGGATAACTGGAAGATTGGGAATGAAGTAAGCTTAAAAACTGTATTCTCGAATGATTTTGATGAATGGGAAATCACAGGATTTAGTAATAGAATCAAAATTAGAACGGTATTTTCCGATGACTTTGAGAGATGGGAGATAACGGGAGATGCAGAGGGAAGAATGAACACCGTATTTTCAAAGGACTTTGAACGATGGAGAATTGATCTTGATTCAGAAGAAATCGAGGCTGAGTTGAGAATGGCCATTCTGTTCATTCCTATTATTGTTCGTTTTCGAGAATTTAGATAGATTTTCAATTCATCGAGGCGAAATCAAATATTTTTCGGAACAATCAGTTATATTTGCCACCTAGAAAGCCCAGGTGGTGAAATTGTTAGACACGCCATCTTGAGGGGGTGGTGAGCATAGCTCGTGCGGGTTCAAGTCCCGCCTTCGGCACCAACCATTTGACAGCCGTGACCTTAGGGTTGCGGCTTTTGTTTTTCAGTAGCGCTGTTCTAGACGCGGGACTACCCCGGCCTTCGCTGGTTCCTCGCGCGCGGTATCGCGCCGCAATCTCAGTAACTCAAACCATGCCCAAACGGATAGAGTGTATCCTCTAGCGCATAACCCGGTGCGTCGGGCGCTTGGCGTAAAATCGCCTCGGCGCTGTTGGCCAATGCAAAAGGCAGTTTCCCGCTGGGATTAAAGCGGCCTGTAACCACGTCGAGCAGTGCGTTGTCGTCCGAACCAAACAAGGCGATCTG
>JALRKF010000070.1 GCA_023254905.1 Crocinitomicaceae bacterium
AATAGTGGAAAACCTTTCATAACTTATTTTGAATAAATACCGGGCATTTTTCATTTTTGTGAAGTAAAAATGGACTTATGGAATTGAAAGATGTCATCGGCGCTGTGGAGGAGTTCCACAAAGCATTTAAGATCGATAATAATTACGCCCCAACTACAGAACTTTCTGACAGTGATATCCTATTACGCTATAAATTGATGCGTGAGGAGAACGAGGAATACCTTGAAGCTGCTCAAAATGCCGACATGGTTGAAGTTGCGGATGCACTGGGTGATATGCTTTACATTCTTGCTGGAACAATTCTTAAGCACGGAATGCAGGATAAAATCGTTGAAGTGTTCCAGGAGATTCAGCGTTCAAACATGAGTAAGCTTGATAAGGACGGAAATCCGATCTATCGCGAAGACGGGAAAGTTCTGAAATCAGAGCTATACTTTAAGCCCGATATCGCAACGATCCTGAGTGAATAAAGGGATATTCAATATCCGTGTGTACGCCATTATTTTGAATGATAAGGATGAGGTGTTACTTTCTGATGAATGCAGAAACGGATTCTCGTTCACTAAATTCCCCGGTGGTGGATTGGAATGGGGAGAGGGCATTACCGACTGTCTGGTCCGTGAAATGAAGGAGGAGTTGGATCTCGATGTCACGCTAGGTGAATTGTTCTATGTCAATGATTTCTTTCAGCTTTCGCGCTTCCACACCGATAACCAGCTGATCGGTTTTTACTATTACGTGGATGAAATTGATCATGAAGCGATTCCTGCAACGGAGCATACATATCCATTGACAGAGGAAACGGAGAAATTCCGTTGGGTGAAACGCAGCGAGCTAATTATTGAAGAGCTCACATTTCCTGTAGATAGGATAGTTGCTGAAAAACTTAAGGCTTAAGCTTATCGTTTTCTTTATGTCGGGTAGCATCCCGATTTGTTTTCTTGTCAAGGTTTTTTCGCATCGCCTCTTCCAGGTCTATACCCGTTTGATTTGCTAGGCAAATAAGCACGAATAGGACATCCGCCATTTCATCTCCAAGATCCTTGTTCTTATCTGATTCTTTCTCACTTTGTTCGCCGTATCTGCGTGCCATGATGCGCGCTACTTCACCAACTTCCTCCATGAGTATTGCTGTATTCGTCAACTCATCGAAATAACGAACTCCAAAATCATTTATCCAATCATCTACGATCTTTTGAGCACCTGCTATAGTTATTGCCATAATTTAATTTTTAAGAGATGGAGTGTCGAGACCCAAAATTCCATCTTTTTGAATTTATAGATTAAAAACAGATCCTTCATCATTCTTTATTTTTAGAATCCATCCATATTGTAACAGGTCCGTCATTTATCAGATGTACTTTCATATCTGCACCAAACTCACCTGATGCTACTTTTAGGGCTGATTCTTTTGCAAGCTCAGCTTTGAAATATTCGTAAAGCGGTATTGCTTTTTCCGGTCTTGCGGCCTTTATATAGCTCGGTCGGTTTCCCTTCTTGGTAGAGGCATGTAGTGTAAACTGACTCACCACAAGAAAACTGCCATTCACATCTGATATCGCCAAATTCATTTTGCCTTCGTCGTCAGCGAAGATGCGCAATCCAGAGATCTTCTTGATCAGCCAGTCAGCGTCCATCTCCTCATCTTCATGTTCAATACCTAAAAGAATCAGTAATCCTCGATCGATAGCATCCGATATCTTTCCGTCGATTAGAACCTTTGCTTCCGCAACGCGTTGGATCAGTACTCTCATTTGTAATCATTTTTGCGGTAGACTTCTGTCTCGTCTTCTTCCATTAATTGGACATAAGAATAGTATCTATTTTCGTAGATTTCATCAGCTTCTAAGGCTTTCTTTACGGCACATTTCGGCTCGTTGATATGTTGACAATTATTGAATTTACACTCGTGTATAATCTCTCTCATCTCAGGGAAATAATGTGAAATTACTGCCTTATCCAGATCTACTATACCGAATGCACGAATACCCGGTGTGTCTATAATATACCCGCCGGATTGTAACTTGTGCATTTCGGCAAATGTCGTTGTATGTTGTCCCTGTTGATGAGCAGATGAAATTATTCCTGTTCTCAGATCTAAAGTTGGATCGAGTTTATTAATCAATGTACTTTTTCCCACACCACTGTGTCCGGATATCATTACTTGATTGCTTTTTATTTCTTCCTGAAGGAACGTTATGTTTTCCTCGTTTTCTGCCGAGATCTTGTATCCTGGATATCCAATGGACTCGTACATATAGATCAACGCATCGATATATTCCAATTCGTCCGCGTCGTACAGATCAATCTTATTGAATAACAATGTCACTGGAATTCTAAAGCTTTCCGCAGCTACTAAAAACCTGTCGACAAAAGCTAATTGTGTTACGGGTGATTTAATTGTAACCATCAAATAGGCGCGATCTACATTTGAAGCAAGTATTTGCTTTTGTTTACTCAGATTTGTTGATTTACGTACTATACAGTTCCTTCGTTCTTCGTAATCAGTGATCGATCGTATGCCTTCGTCATCACTACTATCATCGAGTATTACTCGGTCTCCAACAGCAATAGGGTTGGTAGTGCGCAAACCATCCAATCGCATCCTTCCACGAATACGGGCAGTAACAACTTCTCCGTGACTCAATTCGACGGTATACCATTTCCCGGTAGATTTTAAAACTGTAGCTGATTCGGACATTGTGTTAAAGTTAACGAAAGATGTAAAAATACGACCCATGAAATGATATTCTGAGAAGAACAATAACTCTTCGGCTGTTCGCTTCAACACTTGCTATGAAATCACTAAATTCGCTTCTATAAAATCACATGCATGTCAATTGAGGTAAAACATCTTTTCAAGTACTATGGAGATCAGGCCGCGGTAAAGGACGTTTCTTTTACGGTGAACAG
>JALRKF010000007.1 GCA_023254905.1 Crocinitomicaceae bacterium
GAATGGAGAGTCACTTGGGAATAAGCTTGAAGGATCAAATTATTTTCAAGCGCTCTTTTTGTGTATCCGATTTTAAGTCAGAATACAATTCCTTCAAAGGAAATGCCTATGGTTTAGCGAATACACTCAACCAAACAGCCAATCTTAAACCAAAAATGAAGTCAAAGCTCAAAGGATTTTACTTTTGCGGTCAACTGACAGTTCCAGGACCAGGAATCCCTCCTGCCCTCATATCAGGAAAAATCGCAGCGAAACAAATAATTGATAACTTATGAAAGCATTATTCGACAACCACTCAAAAGTTGCCTCTAGAAAAGTAACCAGGATGTATAGCACTTCATTTTATGCTGGAGTTAAAGCCTTGGACTATGCAATAAGAGATGATATCCATGCAATATATGGTTTTGTTCGATTCGCTGATGAGATCGTTGATACATTCCATGATTTTGACAAGAAAGTTTTACTAGAGGAATTTACCAGAGATACTAAGCTGGCAATTGAGCGTGGAATCTCTATGAATCCTATTTTAAATAGTTTCCAATTTACCGTGAATAAGTATAATGTAGATATCGAATTAATTGATCAATTCCTTCATTCAATGCGCATGGACCTCGGTGACATGGAATACGATCAAGCCTCTTATGAGGAATATATTCTTGGGTCTGCGGAGGTAGTCGGTCTAATGTGTTTAAAGGTCTTTGTTTACGGAGACGAGGAAAAATATCAAAAGCTCAAGCCATACGCAATGAAACTTGGTTCAGCGTTTCAGAAAATCAACTTCCTTCGCGATCTGAAGGATGATTTTAATGAGCTTGGTAGAATTTATTTCCCGCATTTGGATGCTGGAGAACTATCCCTGGAGAATAAACTCTCCATCGAAGAAGAAATTCAAAAAGAGTTTGATGAAGCGTTAATTGGAATAAAAATGCTTCCTAAATCGAGCCGATTCGGTGTTTACGTTAGCTACAAATACTACACGAAACTTCTGAAAAAGATCAAGAAGAAAACTGCGCAAGATCTGATGAAAGAGCGTATTCGTGTCTCGAACAATACGAAATTATTAGTATTTGCTAAATCATACCTAAGAAACTCTGTAAACATGCTGTAAGGAATGGAGGAGGTTATTCTTGTTAACGAATCCGACACAGAAATCGGCTCCATGGAGAAAATGGAAGCGCATGAGAAAGGTATCTTACATAGAGCATTTTCTGTTTTCATTTTTAACGACAATGGAGAATTACTCCTACAACGTCGTGCCTCTAGCAAATACCATTCGGGTGGATTATGGACAAATACGTGTTGCAGCCATCCTAGAATTGGAGAGACTTTAAAGGATGCAGCAAACAGAAGACTGAAAGAAGAGATGGGCTTTGCAGTAGAAACAGAACCAATACATTCCTTCATTTACAGAGCTGATCTGGATAATAATCTAGTAGAATACGAATTAGATCATGTTCTAATAGGTAGATATAATGAAGATCCGATACTGAATCTTGAAGAGGCAGACGATTGGAAGTATCAATCACTTGATTCAATTCAATTAGACATTAAAACAAATCCGAACAATTACACCGCTTGGTTTAAAATTATTTTCGAAGAAGCTCTTCACAAGCTTAAGCCATACACATGAAAGGAGATACCCATTATGATACAATCATAATCGGAGCCGGTCTCGCCGGTCTTGCTATTGCATTGCGCCTTCGCCAAAGAGGCGAAAAGGTAATTGTCATTGAAAAGAATAGTATGGTAGGCGGTAAAATGGATGCATTTGAATGGAAGGGATTTAGGTTCGATAAAGGCCCCTCACTCTTCACACAACCCGAGCTTATTGATGAACTTTTTGAATTGTGCGGGAAGAATCCTAGAGAATACATTAACTACAATAAAGTAGATGAGTCCTGTAGGTATTTTTTCAAGAATGAAAGATTAGATCTACACAGCAACAAAGAATTAAGAAAAAAAAGTTTATCCGGGAAATTGAGTGCAAGCGAGATCAATGCTCTTGAAGACTATCTTCAAGATGTTTCTGCATCGAACGAATTTATTGGTGACTTTTTCTTATCTAATCCCAAACCAAGATTAAAAGATATCTTCAAACGAGACCTTATTATCCGATACCCTGAATTTTTAAAGTTAAAGTTTAGAACAACGTTAGATAAATACAACAAAAGAAGATTTGTCTCAGAAAAGCTTGTTAATATTTTTAATCGGTTTGGAACTTATAATGGGTCGAACCCATTTAAAATGAGTGGACTATACAGCATGATTTCTCATTTAGAAATCAACGACGGAACATTTTTTCCTACGGAAGGAATGAGAAGTATACCAGAAAGTCTGTATAATCTTGCTGTTGAACAAGGAGTTGAATTTTTATTTGACGCGTCCGTTAAAGTGAATAAATCAGTCAATGGATTTGAATTAAATACATCGGATAAATTGAATTCGAACAAACTTGTTTGCGCCATAGATCACCTTACTTTTTATCGAGACGTTTTACGTGATGATTCTCTTTTTCAGAAATATATAAAACAGGAAAGAAGCTCATCTGGAGTTGTCTTCTACTGGGCAATGAACGAAAAGTTCGAAGAACTAGGATTACACAATATCTTTTTCAGTGAAAATTACGAAAAAGAGTTTGTAGAAATTTTTGGTAATAAAAAAATACCCAATGATCCAACCGTCTATGTGCATGTAAGTTCCATTACGAATGCAAAAGATGCTCCTGTGGGAAAATCAAATTGGTTCGTTATGGTGAATACGCCGGCTAACGAACATCCGTCGAAAGAAAATATAGATGCACTCAGACATAAGGTTATCTCTATCATTGAGACAAGATTGAAGACCGAAGTCTTCTCTAAAATTCTAAATGAAGAATACTGGACATCTAAAGATCTCGAAGAATTAACGGGATCCTTTGGAGGTGCATTGTATGGTGCAGCTTCAAATAGATTAAACTCTGCACTAAAACGTCATGATAATTATTCTAAAAAAATTAATAACCTTTACTTTGTAGGAGGAAGTGTACATCCAGGTGGTGGAATACCACTAGTTTTGAGATCTGCAAAAATTGTTGAACAATTGATATATGAATAAAATTCGTAAATATTTCATACCCCTTTTGGTAATATTTCACTTGATCGGATTGGCTCTTTTCATTTTCGCTCCAAGTTTTATTAAACTGACTTATATCAATATTTCACTCTGTGGATTGTTGGTTTTTTTAGACCGCTCTATTACACTGAAAGGTTTGATAGCTGCTCTAATTGTAGTTACTGGAGGATTCATAGTGGAATTAATTGGGGTACAGTCAGGATTATTATTTGGCAATTACACATATGGAAGTGCCCTTGGCCCCAAATTTATGGAAGTACCCTTGATCATAGGAGTTAATTGGCTCGTAATCGTACTAGCGTCAATTGGTATCATTGGTACACTGAAACTTGGAGCTGAAATTGCAGCTGTAATGGCTGGAGGCCTCAGTACAGCAATGGATTACCTTATAGAACCAGTAGCAATTCGTTACGATTTCTGGAATTGGTATGGTGGAATTGTTCCAATATGGAATTATGTATGCTGGTTTATATTTTGCACCATATTTGCCTATCTATGCATAAAATGGTGGGGGAATTCAAATAAAACAGGAGCAGGTTTATATGTCATTTGGCTTTTATTTTTTGGATTACTAAATATTATTTGATGGGAGTTTTAGCATTTTTTCTCGCTTTTGGATTAATGGAGGGCGCTGCATGGTCGGCCCATAAGTATCTAATGCATGGGTTTTTGTGGAGAATCCATGAGGATCACCATCAACCGACAGGTCATACATTTCAAAAGAACGATCTATTCTTTCTGATATTCGCCATTCCATCCTGGTTATGTATAATGCTAGGATTGATGTACGCAATATCCTTCTCGACTGGTTTTGGGTTAGGTATTGCAGCATATGGTATAGTTTACTTCCTTGTACACGATGTTCTGATCCATAGGCGATTTAAATGGTTTGATAACACACAAAACAGTTATTTTAGAGCCATAAGAAAGGCTCATAAGGTACACCACAAGAATCAGTTTAAAGAAGATGGTGAATGTTTCGGGATGCTTATTGTTCCTTTCAAGTATTTCAAAAGTTGAATTGGCTCTACCTAATATTAGATATAGTAGCGATTTCCGGACCGGTTGCATTGAGCTTTGACAGAAGAGTTCATTATGTATCGTCTTGGAAAAAAGTTCTATTGGCCTCATTAATAGTTGGAATTCCCTTTTTGATTCATGATGAAATATTTACATCGAATTCATTTTGGGGCTTTAATGAAATATACATCTCAGGATTCAAAATTGGTAGCCTGCCAATCGAAGAGATTCTCTTTTTCTTTGTGGTACCTTTTTCATGTGTATTTATTTATGCCTGTTGTAATTATTATTTCAGAAAATGGAATGCAGAATCAATAAATAGAATTACACAAGCACTTGTACTCGGGTATATTGTATTTTTGTTAGTAACAGATTGGCAAGGTTGGTATACATTAACAATATCTATTGCTGGGTTGGGCGTGCTTGTTTTATGGATAATGAATAAACGAGTAAAACATGGCGGATTAGCATTCATTTTAAGCCTGCTACCCTTTTTCGGAATGAATGGAGTTTTAACTGGAATAATAACATCTGAGCCAGTGGTTTGGTATTCTGATGCAGAAAAAATTCCTGGACGAATAACAACCATTCCATTTGAGGATGTAATCTACGCATTTACCCTCATCATGGGAGTAATCCTTGTTTTTGAGTATTTAAGAAAAAATGAGGAGGATCGCATTACTATCTGATACACACAGCTACATAGATGAACGTATACTGAATCATATCAATGAGGTAGATGAGGTTTGGCACGCCGGTGATATAGGAGATATTTCCATTACAGATAAATTAACTCAACTAAAGCCTTTAAAAGCAGTTTATGGAAACATTGATAATAATGTACTGCGGCAAGAATTTGATGAAACGTTAGTCTTTCAATGTGAGCAAGTCAAAGTTCTGATGACACATATAGGTGGAAGACCTGGAAAATACAACACAAGAGTTATCAATCTGTTAAACGAACACCGGCCCAAGCTTTTTGTTTGCGGACATTCTCATATTCTAACTATAAAGAATGATCCTTCCTTCAGCTTACTCTTTATGAATCCAGGTGCGGCAGGTAAGCATGGTTTCCATCCCGTAAGAACAATGATTCGTTTTTCCATCACTGATAATAGCATTCATGATCTAGAAGTAATTGAATATGAAAATCGTTACTAAATAAAATTTTTAGTTTTTCTTTACGTTGTAGACTTGAATTATGAGAAATGCTTTACTACTTGCTATGCTGATTGCGACTTCGATGCAAACAATTGGGCAGTCCGGAGGTGGTTATGCCTTTCCATTTATCGACCTTCCATACGGCGCAAGATCTGCAGCATTAACAGGAGATTATATATCCGTTAAGGACGGTGATATTAATATTGGGGTAAATAATCCAAGCTTGTTGTATACTGCAATGACTGGTAAGGTTAGTTTAAGTCAATCATTGATTACAGGAGGTATTAATATTGGTATGACATCCTTTGGTTTTGATGTTAGAAAGCTTGGTACTATTTCAACTTATGTAAAGTATGTTAATTACGGTAAGTTTCAGAGAGCCTCCATCAATGGTATAGATGAGGGAACATTTCGGCCCTTTGAAATGGTAACAGGTGCAGGTATAGGTCGTAAACTGAATGAACGACTCTCTATTGGAGGTAATTTAAATGTAATCTTTTCTCAACTTGAGGCATATACATCTCTTGGTGCATCAATTGATTTCTCCGGTACATATTATGATAAAGACAAACAATTTCTTGTAACTGCAATGGCTAAGCACATCGGTGTTCAATTTAAATCTTTTGCCAATAATGGAAATCGCGGATCCCTTCCAACTGAGATTCAGGCGGCCGTTTCATACAAACTCCCTCATGCACCTTTCAGACTCTCCCTGTTAGCGCATCATCTAAATAATTGGGATCTTACTTACAACGATCCTTCCCTTGTTCCAACTATTGATGCACTAACCGGCGATACAGTACCAGTCCCAAGAGCAAGTTTTGGAGAAAAACTAGCTCGTCACTTCTCCTACCAAATTGAAGCGCCAATATCCGAGAAGTTTCATTTACGAGTTGGATTTGATTACAATAGAAGAAAAACACTAGCATTGGAGCAACGGCCTGGTGCGGCAGGTTTTTCCTTCGGAACGGGGCTTTATTTCCGCAGATTCAATCTAGATTATGCTTTTTTGGTTTATAGTGTGGCTGGATTCAACCATCAGATTACACTTTCTATAAATACCCGTGAATGGCGCAGATAAGGGAGGTACAGCAATTTATTACCACTTTTTATTTGTAGTTATTAACATGTTTTCGTTTAAATTCTAATATGTTATTGTAACCCTGACTTGAGTTATCCCGTAACTTAGCATGAAACCAAACAAATTTTTAATTATGAAAAAGTTAGCAGTTTTATTAGGAGCAATGGCAATTACGGGAGCATCTTTCGCTCAAAGCATGGATACACCTATGTCATTAGAAGGTGTTCTAGGTTACAACGGTTCTTCACTTAACTGGAGCGCTCCGACAATTAGATTTCGTTATTTTGTGAACGAAAACATCGCTGGTCGCGTGCAGCTTGGTCTTGGTGATGGTACTGGAACTCCTGCATCTGAATCTTACACTTACTATGAGAATGCAGATGCAACTGGAAATTCTGGTACTGTAGACATTAGCAGAAGCGGATGGAATGCTCAGATCGGTGGAGAATATCACATGAGCGCTACAGACAGATTGTCTCCTTATTTCGCTCTTGGAATTGATTTCGGTGGAGGTAGCTACAGCGAAACATGGACAAACTCAGATGGTGGATCTTATGTTGATGGTCTTTCTGCGCAAGTAGATGCTGGTTACTCTATGTTCGGTGTTAGCGCTGGAGCTGGGGTTGATTTCTACATCGTTGAAAATCTTTATTTAGGGGTTGAGCTTGGTCTAGGATACAGCAGCATGAATTATGATGATGTTACTACATCTGTTACTGTTTCAGCTGGTGGTACTTCTACAACAACCACTGATATAGCTGGAAACGCAAAGGAAACTTACACAGGAACAGGTTCTCCTTCTGCTAATTTCCGTCTTGGGTGGAGATTCTAATCGAATCAATGAATATTTAAAAGGGTGTCTTCGGACACCCTTTTTTTGTTCAATAATCTGTGTAAGCCAAAATGCTCTCTGGAAAAATTTAATCTCCAATGGTTTTTGTTCTGAATACAAAATATTAACCTTACCTTTCTATTCATTATAATTGATTTAACTATGAAAAATTCTATTTTATTCCTAAGTGTTTTATTTACTTCAATTTCTTTTGCACAAGAATTAGCGACCAATAAGAATGGTAAAATATTTAACCCGGAATCAGGTGATTGGGGATTATCTATTGAAGCCACCCCATTTATTAATTTCGCTGCAGATCTAGTACATATTGGTGCTGGTAAAACTGAAGATGCACCGACATTCAATGGGTTGAATGATCAAGCACCAACTTGGGCCATTAGTGGAAAATATTTTATTGCTAATGACCGTGCGATCAGAGCAAGTTTAAGGCTCAACGCGAAGAGAGACAGGCAAACGAGTGAAATAATTTACGACCCCAATGCAACGGCTACAAACTGGCCAAATAATCAATCCACTGACTTCACAAAAGACGTGTTTAAAACGAACGATTGGGCTATTGCCCTCGGTGGAGGTTATGAATGGAGGAAAGGAACTAGAAGACTACAAGGTTACTATGGTGCAGAGTGTATAATTGCGTTATCCAATAGAAGTAACAGATATAGTTATGCATATGATCTCCTCGCTCCTGATACTGATCCCGCAACGGCTGATAATCTTCGAGACTACACTACCGACTTTGGACAAATTACAGACGTACCAGGAGAATACATTTCTCGTCAGACTTCGTTCAAGAATGGAATGACAGTTGCGTTAGGAGTTAGAGGTTTCGTAGGAGTAGAGTTCTTCGTAGCTCCGAAAATTTCACTTGGCGGTGAATTTGGATGGGGCCTTGGAATTGCGCACACAGGAAGAGCTACAACCACAGAAGAGGGAATAGACTATTTAGAAGATGATGGAACGTCCATTGTGGGTGGTACGGTTGTGGAAAATGTTAAAAGTAAAGGTGGAAACAGAAGTACACAATTTTTTATTGGTTCAGACCGAGAGAATTCAGGAGCTGATCCATCCAAGTTATGGATGAATTCATTCTCTCCAGCTGGAAACTTATCCTTGAACTTTTACTTTTAATTCCTAAAAATATGTTTGAACGGGGTGTCAATTGATGCCCCTTTTTTTAAATCATAATTTCTGAAGGCTGAATAATTGAAGATATCTAAGAAAATCATTATTGCAATTGATGGCCACTCATCTTGTGGTAAAAGCACGTTAGCTAAAGATCTGGCAAAAAAATTAGAATACACTTTTGTTGATTCAGGAGCTATGTATCGTGCGGTCACATTGCATGCTATTCGCAATAATTTTATTCAGAATGGTAGAGTTGATGAAGAGAAACTTGAAAAAGCAATTTCTGAAATTGAAATTCAATTTGAAAGTATAAACGGGATTCAACATATATTCCTTAATAACAAGGATATAACCGATGAAATCCGTTTACCGAATGTTTCTAACAATGTATCTATTGTTGCAAAATTAAAACATGTGCGTAAAAAACTTGTCCAACAGCAACGTAAAATGGGATGTTATGGAGGCATAATTATGGATGGAAGAGATATTGGAACAGTTGTATTTCCCAATGCAGAGCTTAAACTTTTCGTAACTGCGTCCACAGAGGTTAGAACAGAGAGAAGATTTAAAGAGCTACGTGCAAATGGAATTGAAATAACAAGAGAAGAGGTTAAAAATAACTTGATAGAGCGCGATCATATTGATTCGACCAGGGAAATTAGTCCTCTTATGCAGGCCAAGGATGCGATAATTCTCGATAATTCAGAGCTCACACGTTTACAACAACTAGAACTAGCCATCGATTTAGTGAACAAAAGAACTAAAGACTTCAATTAAACAACAGGAATGTTATTTTGTTAACAAAAAAGTTAATTATTTCACTAATTTTGGGCATCAGAAAACTATCACTATGAGCTCTATAAGCAAAGCAACTGAGGAAATTATTAATAGAAGTCCTTTTCTGAGAGAGGCGATGACGGAAAACCTTATCAATATCTCTGCACTTGCAAGAAAGATCAAGGGTGAAATAGAGCGATATGTTGGTAAAGAGGTTAAAGAAGGAGCTATTGTGATGGCAATTAAAAGGATGACTCCGGGTGTTTACCATCGTATTGATATTAAAATCAATAATGTAATTGGCGGTATTGGTGACTTCCTTGTTCGGAGTGATCTTGTTGATTTTACATTCGAAAATTCAGAGTCACTGAGAATGGCGCAAGGATCACTTATCCAAGATATTAAGAATGATAAGGATAGCTTTTTTACTGTTTGCCGCGGAATAACAGAAACAACCTACATTTTGAACACGAAATATACTGAGATCGTGCGAAGGTTATTTGCCAACGAGTCCCTGAAATCTCATAGCACTGATTTATCATCAATCACAGTGAAACTCCCTGACACCAATACAGAAACCTACGGAGTATATTATTATATTATGAAACATCTTGCTTGGGACGGCATCAATATTGAACAGGTTGTCTCGACTTCGAATGAGTTCACAGCGATTGTAAAATCGAAAGATATTGACGATGCATTTAAGATTTTGATGCAACTAAAAAGAAACGCTTAATTTAAGCTACCTCCTCACTCTTACACTGCTCCTCGGGCAGAGCACCGCATAACCCACAAGCAGCACCTTCCTCTTGTAATAAAGGATTATTACTTGCGCAAGTGCCCGAAAACTCGCCTCCTTTCTTTGCCCAAATCTTAATAGCAATACCACCAATTGCAAGGGCTAAAAGCAGGATCGTGATGAGGATTAATTCCATAAATGTCATTTTTACAAATTTACTAATTAATGTTCAGCAGTTCACCCTCTCCAAAAGATGTATGTTCAATAATTGATGGATTACCGATGTAGCCAATGTTTCCAACACTATAAATTTGTGATCTCAAGAGAACACCATCCGCGTTTATTTCTAGATCGTTTCCAGATCTCGTTATGACATGAATTGAATCTGAAACAAATAATCCCTTGGTATTACCAAAAGCACTCCCTCTGAGGCTAGCTTTATAAAAGTTTACATTCCCAATCACTTCAAAATTGCCCCAACTCCTATTAACGACTGTGTAAAGGACTTGTGCATCTAAGTTAAGATTCAGTCTTCCTGCAGACTCGTTGATGGTAACACTTAAATAATCTGTTAACAATGTGTTCTGGCAATAAACAGGTTCGGTTGCATCAAACTCAATATTTTGAATTTTCTTTAGATGTAATTCTACTTTAATCTTCTTTTTATAAGATCGCAAAAAATTACATTTATTTTCATTTGTTATGTACAACTTGCCATCTACTATTTCTGCCTTGACGAAATTAACTAGATTCTCTCCACCTTCAATTGAAAGCTTATTGATTGTATCCTGTACCAAATCAAATCTTAAGTTTGGTCCTAAATACAATCGGTTAAAATCATCTAATTCCTGTTCAATAAAAGCATTACCCCCTACCCCTTTTAAACAAGCGCGCTCTGAGGCCTTATTACAAGATAGTACAACAAATGAAAAAAGTATGTATAAGTATATCCTCATCGTTTAAACGTGTAACCAACTCCATACTCCACATAATCTGCCTTCGCCCAATGCGATTTAAGGGTCAAATTAAAATTTAAACCATTGTCTAATCTGTAGCGCACTCCAAGCCGGTGATAAAATGGTCCGTCTGGTCTATACTTGTCTCTAATATATCCTCCCATTCCTAAAACAAGATGTATTTTATCAAGAGGGATAATATATCCGACAAATCCACCTAGTTGAATTAGGTCCGTTTGTGATTTCAAAATATCAGGATGAAAATCCATGGTTGATTGCTTGGAAATAAAATCCAAGGATACTTCCATACCTCTTTTCACATTGAAATACCTTCTTCCAACAAAATTCAAGCTAAAAACACCGTAATTTTTTCCTCCAATTGGATAAACTTGTTTCATAGAACCTATTCCTATCAAACCAAATTCAAAATTCGGATTAAATAGATCGTAAATCCGATCAATTGGAGCAATTTTTGACTCCTTGATTCTCCTAGAATAACCTATGCTTACGTAGGGTACATTTATACCAAGATTTGGAACCTTAGTTGCTCCATTCGAGAAGTGTGTCATGTCTAGGTTAAACGACAACATATTGTGTCCAAATTGAAATCTGCTCTCAATCCCAATACAAATTAGAGCATTTAAATGAGAACCAATCGCAAGATTGTAGATGTTTTCCTCATCATCATAAGGCTTTGTACCATATCCTAGTCCTATACCCACCTTACCCCCTAGTGAATAAAATCCCTTTTCAATAAAAGGAAAACTAATAAATCCATATCCTCCGTAATAACTTCCTAGAATGGCAGCGTTACCAACTGTACCTGTGAACAGCGTAAAACCGAAAAATGGATTACCATATGCAGCACTCCAAAGCTTTTCGGAATTGGGTCTTATACAATAACTAAACTCACCGGCTAGAGCGTGCTGCTGTGCCAAATGAGCCATACTACTTCTGTGTGCCATCAGAAATCCTCCCTTCATTCTTCCTTCCAACCAAACATCAGAATTTTGTTGAGCACTTAACGATAGTGAAGACAATAAAAATATTATGTAGAATACCGTTTTTCGCATGCACCCAAATTTAAACAATTCGTGATACAAGAGGATTCTTAACTTTACAATAAAAAATTTATGGACCCTAGACTTTTTGCCTTCGAAAGATTATTGAACATCATGGATGATCTAAGAGAGCGATGTCCATGGGACAAGAAGCAAACTCTAGAAACTCTACGGCCTCTCACAATTGAGGAGACGTATGAATTAGCGGATGCGATTACAGATAATGATTTGGAAGGAATCAAGGGTGAGATTGGAGATTTAATGTTACACATGGTATTTTACGCCAAAATTGCTTCGGAGAAAAATTCTTTTGACATTACAGATGCTTTAAATGCAATCTGCGAAAAACTCATCCATCGGCATCCTCATATTTATGGAGACCTTGAGGTTAATTCTGAAGAAGAGGTAAAAGCGAATTGGGAAAAACTTAAATTAAAAGAAGGAAAGAAGAGTGTTTTAGAGGGGGTACCTAAATCATTACCTGCTCTAGTAAAGGCAACTAGAATCCAAGAAAAAGTCAAGGGTGTTGGCTTTGAATGGGACAATACAGAAGATGTCTGGAATAAAATACAAGAGGAATTGAGCGAATTAAAGGAAGAGGTCGATTCAAATCACGATAAGAGCAAAATTGAAGGAGAATTTGGTGACGTTCTCTTCTCATTGATCAACTACGCTCGTTTTCTAGAAATAAATCCAGAGAACGCCTTATCCATAACTAACAACAAATTCATACGGCGTTTCAAGAAACTAGAAGAAATGATGCTGGCAGACGGACTAGATATCGTAAATGAAGATTTATCAACCATGGATCTTTATTGGAATAAAGCGAAATACAAGCTTAAAAAGCCATAGAATAAATAAAGACTACCTTTTACGAATTTACGGAACTACACTCTTTATATCCTCCTATATTTTGAATGGAATATTGTATCTTCGGGGCTCGAAACTAGAGCATACTATGAAAATAACTCTCTCTCTCCTATTATCCTTCATATTCGCAGGCACTGCTTTTGCACAGAAATCCACCATTCGAGGTTTTATATACGATCAAGGAAACGGTGAAGCCATTGCATTTCAAAAAGTTCGTCTTCTTTATTCTGATAGCACCTTCGTGACAGGTACGTCAACCGATCTCGATGGTTTTTTCTCAATTCCTGCAGTTGAAAAAGGCAAGTATATTCTGAAAATTGAAAATGTCTCCTACATCACAAGCTATGACAATGTGGAGATAGTAGGTTCAAATGACATCATTGATGTGAACTTTAATCTGGAAAAACGTAAGGATATCATGGAATTTGAGGAGATTGAGGTTACTGCTGAGGACATGAGAAAGAAAACCGAAATCCTTATCGGAACAGTTAAACTCGATCAAAAGGCCATTGAAAGAATACCAAGCGTCGGTGCTGAAAATGATGTAGTGAGTGCCTTCTCAGTAACACCTGGTGTAACCACAACGGGTGACCAAGGCGGACAGATTTATGTTCGTGGAGGAACCCCAATACAGAATAAGATTCTCTTGGATGGTATGACCATTTATAGTCCGTTTCATTCTATCGGATTCTTCTCTGTATTCGAAACTGAGCTTGTTAAAAACGTAGATATCTATACTGGAGGTTTTGATGCCATGTATGGCGGTCGTATTTCTTCGGTTATGGACATCACATACAGAGATGGCGATAGTAAGAAAACAGGTGGTAAAGTCTCTGTTTCTCCCTTTATGGGTAAAGCAGTATTGGAGGGACCTTTATACAAGGCAGAGGAAGGATCGAATGCTGCGGGAACTTATATATTCTCTGCAAAACAGAGTTTGATCGATCTGACTTCACCAACCTTGTATGGAGGAATTGACCGTGGAGATTCATTGGACGCAGGTATGCCATTTTCGTTTACTGATTTGTACGGTAAACTAACATTTAAGGGTGATGGAGGTTCTAAAGTATCTGCATTCGGTTTCCATAATCGTGACCGCGTAAACTATGACATTGCGAATATAGATTGGTCACAAAGTGGCGGTGGTATGAACTTCTTATTAATTCCAGGAAGTTCACCGATATTCATCAAAGGTCATATTAACGGTAGTAGCTATTCCACAAATTTTGCAGAAGTTATATCCGAAACTGATACAATCGATCGGTTCAGTTCAATAGGAGGTTTTGATCTCGGATTCGACTTTACTTATTTCGTAAAAAATGGCGGTGAATTCAATTATGGCTTCAACTTCAATGGATTTAGAACTCAATTCAAAACATACAACGAAGCAGGTAGATTAATTGAGGCAGAAAATTTCTCGACAGAGGGCGGACTTTATGGGAATTACCGGTACGTATCAACTCGCTGGGTTGTGCAGCCAAGTGTACGAATGATGTATTACGCTTCATATAATACTACTTCAATCGAGCCACGCTTTGGAGTTAAGTTTAACGCGAGTGAAAAACTTCGTCTTAAAGCTTCTGGGGGTCGATATTCTCAGAACTTCACATCTGCGGCATCAGACAAGGATGTCGTGAATCTATTCAATGGATTACTTTCAGCACCCACAAGTGTTCAAAACAATTTTGTAACACTTTATGGAAATGAGCGTCAGCCACAGAATGGTATTCAATACGCGTGGCATGCGATTGCTGGTCTCGAATATGATGTTTCAAAGCATTTAACAGTTAACATCGAGGGATACTACAAATACTTCTCACAGTTAAGTAATATAAACCAAAATAAACTTTATCCAGACACTGACGCATTTGCGACCGAACCCGATGAGTTTAAGAAAGACTTCATCTTGGAAAATGGAGAATCTGTAGGTGTTGATCTATTATTAAAGTATTCAACAAAACGGCTTTTCCTGTGGGGAGTTTATTCTCTTGGACACTCGATAAGATGGGATGGATTTGAAGTATATTACCCCGTTTTCGACAGAAGGCATAATATTAATCTGGTTGGAACATACTTGTTTGGCGAGAATAAAGATTTAGAAGTAAGTGCGCGATGGAATCTTGGATCAGGCTTGCCATTTACACCAACAGCAGGTTTCTTTCAAGAAGAGAATTTCCAAGGCGGTGTAACAACGGATCCCACTACGAGCAATTCCTCCTATGTTGGGACGATACTTGGAGACTTTAACAGCGAAAGACTGCCTTATTACCATAGATTAGATGTTACGGTTAAGAAACAATTTGACTTTAAGAATAACTCCGTATTTGAAGTGATTGCCAGTGTCACAAATCTTTACAACAGGAGAAATATTTTTTACGTGAACAGAGCAACAGGAAACGTAATATACCAGTTTCCGATCTTGCCAAGTGTAGGAGTTAGCTATAAGTTCTAGAAAAAACACTAACTATAAAAAAAGGGAAGGCGTCGCCTTCCCTTTTTTATATTAACACCCTTAAATCAAGGAAATTTTGGGAAGCTCGAAAAATCTCTTTTCCGTTTTTCCAAAAAGGCGTCTCTACCCTCTTTTGCTTCATCTGTTCCATAAAGTAATCTAGTGGCCTCTCCAGCATAGACTTGTTGTCCTATTAAGCCATCATCAATAAGATTAAACCCGAATTTCGCCAACTTGATAGCTGTCGGACTCTTTGTCAATATCTCCTGTGCCCAGTCGAATGCTTCCTGCTCTAATTCATCGTGTGGGACAACAGCATTCACCATACCCATTTCAAACGCTTCTTGCGCACTGTATGATTTTCCTAAGAAAAATATCTCTCTAGCTCTTTTTTGCCCAACCTGACGAGCTAAATATGCTGATCCAAATCCTCCATCAACACTTGCTACATCTACATCAGTTTGTTTAAAAATCGCATGCTCCTTACTTGCCAGTGTCATATCACAAACTACATGTAGACTATGCCCTCCGCCAACGGCCCAGCCCGGTACTACAGCGATCACCACCTTATTCATGAATCTGATCTGGCGTTGAACATCAAGAATATTGAACTTATTTACACCATCCAGTCCTTTGTAACCAGTCGTGGATCGAATACGTTGATCTCCTCCCGAACAAAATGCCCATCCGCCATCTTTTGGAGAAGGTCCTTCCCCTGTGATGAGCACTACACCGATCTCTTGTGATTCATGACAAATAACCAACGCGTCCAATAGCTCATCTACCGTTTTTGGTCTGAATGCATTCCTAACTTCTGGTCTATTAAATGCAATACGAGCAACGCCATCTAAATATTTAAACGTAATATCCTCGTAATCCTTAATATGTTTCCAATTCAAATTGCCCATACTCTTATTTTCTTCCTACTAATCGCTTTAATAATCGCTTTAAAAAATGTGTCAGATCAACCTGATACAATCGCTTTCCTGAACGAATGTACTTAATTACGTAATCATGTGCCCTTTCCAACTCAAAATACTGAATCTTTGTATTTCCAAACTTGAAATTCTGTTTTATTCCATCCGCTCCAAATGATTGCTGAAGTTCATATAGATCTGTTAAAATCCAGGGGCGTTTGGTATGAAAATTTAAACTTTTCATACTTTCATTTCCATCCTTATCGAGAACATTAATTTTTAAGTGATAATATTTTCTATAATTGACACGTAATTTCTCCTCTACATAATGTACGAAGGTGAAGCTATTTTGCAAATGAACATCTATACAGATCATTTTCGCTTTCTTCTGATACAAATAATCAAATATGCTGCCAATTCCAAAGGTACTATCCGGATTTAAAGTCATTATTTCCTCTTTATCTCGACCCCAAACAAATACAGAATGTAGTGGGTCAGAGGTACGCGAAAAATCAGATCTCCGAAATACCTTATTTGACATAGCACCAGTTGTCGGCTTGGAATTTCTAATATCATAGGTGTCATTTTTCCAAAGATCATCCGTGTAAGCTGGAACCACAATTGTCCCATTGAAAAGAACCTGCTGAAATGATTCAATAAAAGTGTTAACATCAAATCTCTCTCCTCTGGATTTTGCCTCTATTGCCAATGTATGCAGATCAGATGCAATAAATAAAATATCATCCTCTAGTAATGGAAGAGCCTCCGCAAGTTTTAAATAAGAAGAAAGCATCAACCTCTTATCCATTCTACTGTGCAACAAATGTGTAATAAATATAACCTTGCTGAGACTTAGGTGCAGAACCTGAGTAATTAAACCGAGATTTTCTTGCGTAACTCGCAGCCTGCTCCAGCATACAGGCAGAAGCACCATTAGAGCGTGAATTATCGATAGAAGCACTAATTACCTTTCCACTCTGATCAACCTTTATAAGTACTGCAACTTTTCCTTGTGCAAAACCACAAGTATAACCTGGATTACGCACGTACCATTCATTATTTTGATGTGGTGTTCTTCCTTCCAATTTCCAATCTACCATGACTTCTCCTCCGGCTACATTATTTGCACCACCGTTATTCACTTTTTCAGGACCCCTCTCTTCCGAACCTGAAGATTGAGCATCATTAAGCATTTGACGATATTTCTCTCTCTCCTTATATCCTCCCGATTCCTCTAAATACTTTTTCTCGAGATCTTCAACACTTTTTGCAGCGGCCGCAGATTCTTTAGCCGAATTATAAGTGTAATCCGTATTACTTCGATTGCGAACATCGCTTATATCTCTTGTAACATTCTTGACTTCGGAAGACTCAATTTTACCAGACATATTAATGTTTTCTGGCTTTAAATGGATGTCCTCTTCAGGAACCTCTACATGTGAGCCCTCATGGAATATTTCTATGGGTGTGTAGACAGTGTAAGAATCCATCTGTAAATAAATGAAAATGACAATATAACTCGTCAGTGAGGCAAGAATACCAAACTTATACTTATCCAATATTTCCAACAAATTATTCACGACCATTGAACTCAATTTTCTTCATTCTTGTGATATCGAAATAACTTAATATCTCCGCCCTTAATAAATATAAGTAATCCTTGTTATAGATACCAATACGCTCATAGTAATCCGTTAGTACCATTTTATTACCAACATAAAGTATCTTCCCTGAATCAGCCTCAGCAACAAATACCTCATCCATTAATGGCTCTATATTTCTAAACGTAATGGGAATCAATATGTTTCCATTTGGATCGATTACCCCTGAGGAATCGTCTCTGGTGGCAATAATATAGTGTTCGTCTATTACTGTTAATTCACTGTAAGAAGGTTTCAATAGAACAGCTCCAGCATCGTTCATTAATCCCCATAAATTATTTTTCTGAATTGGAAAAATTCCATTTCCTAATCCAATATTTTCATATTCAGCTGGAATAACAAATTTTCCAGTTGTGTCTATCTTCCCATATTTACCATTTTTCATGGCGATTGCTAATCCCTTTCTAAACTCTCCCTTGAGCAAGAAATTGGGATAAGAAGATAACCCGTTTTTTATTATTGTATTTCCAAGTTTATCTATATACAGCAACTCACCTGATTCATTCATCTCAGTTACAGCAAGTCCATTCGATAAGGTGCCTATCTGCGCAAACTGAGGCTCCTTATATATCTGGCAATCATTATTCATTAGACCTAAAAGTCCATCTTCCTTAAATAGATACATGGTGTCAGCAAAATGCTTGATCCAAGTATAGGCAGGTGACACAATAAATTCTCCAAATTCGTTAATAATACCTTCCTTCCCCTCAAAATTAACTTTAGCAATGCCATCCTTAAAATCATATGCATCATTAAATAAGTGAGGAATAACCAGTTTACCAGACTTATTGTAATAACCATATTTACCATTTAAACTGGCATAAAAAAGCTTTCCTTCCAATGAACCAATATCTTCGTATTTCGATTGAAGAATAATCCTTTCATTTCTATCTATAACTCCCAATCGGTCATCTTTTTCTACAATTGCCAATCCTTGTTCAAATTCTACAGCAAAATCGTAATTTGCTTCAATTTGTAAGTCCCCTTGCTTGTTTACATATCCTATCCCCTTCTCAGTTTGAACAATTGCAAGTCCCTCTTTGAAAAAGTCAGAATACAAAAAGTTATTCGTAATGGTTGTAGTTCCAGAATCATTCATGTAGCCATATTTATCACCGTCATTGAAAGGAAGGAATAATGAGTCTGCAAGTTTCAATTGTTCCATAACGAAATCCTTTATTGGTGTCTTTGGATATTCATTCAGAAAATTCTGCAATTTCGTAATCGAATAATCCGAAATATATAGCTGATAAAGTTCCATCCAAGCTTTATCATTTAAATGATTATTGGGATAATTGGAAACAAACCAATGAAATGCCTCAACGGTATTAGGTTCCGTCACAATTCTATAGACTTCCTCCTCTGCACTGACAGTCATTGGATTCTCGGGGTATGTCTGAAGGAATTTTTCATATGAACTCAATGAACCATCTTCCGTAACCTCTTGATATAATGTATTATGGTAATTGTCTCTTGCAAGTGCAGAAAACTCACTTGTTGGATATTTCTCAAGATATTGTTTATATGATTCCGATGTATTGCTTCCGACTGCATTGAAAAAAGCCAATGAGTCGCGCATTGCTATAGCACGTGACCTTCCGCTGAACCAAATGTGTTTATCAATGAATGCTCCCAGCGAGGCAACTGTGCCCTCCTCTTTACTTTTTTCAAAAAATCGCTGACTAATGGACTGACGAATAAAATTGATCGAATCTTCCGTGAATCCGTACTTAATGTAAAGATCTCTCGTCTTCAATTTTGTTTGGAAGTACTTTTCATGGGCAAGATTAATATAAACTAAGGCAGAATCATTTGAATGAAAAGGATTATCCTCTCTGTAAAAAATAATAGCCAAGCCCTGAGCTGCTGCTGCGGTATTATATTTTAATGCTTTTGTGAAAAGTTTTTTTGCCTTAAAATAATTATAGATGGAAAGTGCTTCATAACCACGATCTATCTTGTTCGCCTTTCCATGAAAAGCGAACACAAGGATTACTGCCACTGGAAACAGGTACTTTAGGCTCAGTTTCATCGTGTTAAAGATAACGTTCTGCTATTAGTTAATCTACAATCTTTGGTCCAAAAAAAAACCTCCTGACGAGCAGAAGGTTTTCAATATTATTCTATTTAGCTTACTTTTTTCTCTTACCGTATCGATTATTGAACTTATCAATACGTCCGGCAGTATCCACAAACTGCACTACTCCTGTAAAGAATGGGTGTGATTTATGAGAAATATCAAGCTTCACTAGAGGATACTCATTCCCATCTTCCCACTTCATCGTTTCTTTAGTATCGGCACATGACTTACCCAAAAAGGAATAATCATTTGTCATGTCTTTGAATACCACCATTCTATAATCTTCCGGATGTATATCTTTTTTCATAATGCTTTTTATTTCAATACATGGCTGAGCAATGTTTTTCTCAGCGGAGTGCAAATTTATACATTCTTTTTTAAATACATAAAATAAATAATACAAAATAATAAAAGACAAATTTACGTTACTTTTGAAACTAATTGATGAGAATATTCTATCCAATCTTGACAATTGCATTTTTTGCCTTTTTCGTATCCTTCAATACAGGCTGCAAAAAGGGGAATTTTACATCCAATGGAACCCTCACTTTTAGCTCGGATACTTTAGTGTTCGATACTGTTTTTACGACGATTGGTTCGGTAACAAAGAATTTTAAGTTCTACAATAACGATAACAAACCACTCACCGTAAGTAAAATTAAACTTATGGGTGGTGATAATTCGCCCTACCGTATTAATGTAGATGGATTATCTGGTAATGAATTTAACGAGATCAACATTGAAGGAAATGATAGTCTTTACGTATTTGTTGAAGTAACACTTGATCCAAATAATCAACTGAACCCAGTAGTCATAGAGGACAGTATTCAATTTACAACCAATGGGGTAGTTCAATACGTTCAATTAGCTTCCTGGGGACAGGATATGTATTATCATTACAAGGATGTGTTTCCAGTTATAGCAGCTGATACATCTTGGGCAAATGACAAGCCACACGTTATTTACGGTTATTCTGCTGTAGATTCAGCGAAAACTTTAAATATACAGGCAGGAACAGACATCTATCTTCATAAAAATGCGATACTTTATGTTTACAAAGGCGCATTGAACATTAATGGAACACTCAATAATCCAGTTACTTTGCAAGGCGATAGACTAGAAATGGCTTATGACGATGTTAGCGGACAATACTACGGTATTTATTTCCAAGAAGCGATGCCAAGTTCAATAGACTACGCGATAATTAAAAATGGTACATCCGGCGTTCATCTATTTAGTGAAGATCCCGCGAATTCAGGATACACGCTTACACTTACCAACACGAAAATATTCAACTGTGCTCGATACGGTGTATTTATCTATTCAGGGGCAAAGGTGAAAGCGGAGAACTGTTTGATTTATAAAAACTTGAATCATTCGCTGTTGGTTCTTGAAGGAGGTGACTTTAATTTTAACCATTGCCATTTACTCGGCTACAGCAGTGATGGCGGACAGAATCCAGCGGTTGGTTTAAGTAACACCTATTACAACCCTTTATTGGGAACAACATTTATTAGTTCTATCGAAGAGGGCGTAATAACAAATAGCGTAATCTATGGAGACTTGGAGCAAGAGCTAGCTTTCGATACAATAAGTGACCCGGCAATTACCTTGTCCTTCCAGTTTGAAAACAATCTTATACGCAGTTCAACAATATTTACTGAATCATTCTTCAATAACAACATATGGAATCAATCTCCTCAGTTTAAAGATGCGTTGGAAAATGATTTTGAATTTTGGTCAGGCTCTCCGCTGCGCGATGCTGGAAACAATTTATTTTTCAGCCCTACGGACATTTTAGGAACGAGTCGTGTAAACACTCCAGATATAGGAGCATTTGAATTGTACTAAAAAGGCTGCTTTTAAAAGCAGCCTTTTTTCATTCTTCTACTATCTAGTGAAAAGCATCTCTCTGAATTTTGGAAGTCTCCATTCTTCATCATCAATGATTAACTCAAGTTTATCAACATGATATCGAATACTATCGAACAACACTTTTACATTATCGCAATATGCCACTGCTCGTTTCTCTAAACTATCGATTTTATTCGCAGCTTTCCTCTCATTGAGCATTTCATCGTTCAGTCGTTTAATTTCATTTAGATGATCTGAAATTTTAGATATGATTTCTATTTGACCCTTAGCCGCTGTTTTTCCGGCTTTACCTCCCAAAACATCTGCCAGCCCTTTGACATTGTTGATCAGTTTATTCTGATATTCTACTGCTGCGGGTATTATATAGTTCTGTACCATTTCACCGATAACACGTGCTTCTATCTGAATCTTATATACGTAGTTCTCGTATTCAATTTCCTGCCTTGCTTCTAGCTCTCTAGGGTTAAGGACATCCATCTTTTCAAAGAGTTTAATTGCCTCTTTGCTTCCCCAAGCCTCTAGTGCACGAGGTGTATCTTTCAGATTGGATAAACCTCTTTTACCAGCCTCTTTTACCCATTCTTCACCGTATCCGTTTCCTTCAAATCTGATCTTCTTGGATTCTTTGATTAGTTTTTGTAATTCTTTCAGAATCGCCTCGTCCTTACCGTCACCTTTCTTGATTCTAACATCAACATTCTTCTTAAATTCTTTAAGCTGATTTGCCATAATTGTATTCAATACAATCATCGCTGATGCACAGTTAGATGCAGACCCGACTGCTCTGAACTCAAACTTATTCCCCGTAAATGCAAATGGAGATGTCCTGTTTCTATCCGTATTATCCAACATAATTTGTGGAATTTTACCAATATTCAACTTGAGTGCAGTTTTATCTTCGGGTGTCATTTTTCCGGCTTTCACATCTTTCTCTATCTTATCAAGCATTGCTGTTAATTGAGAGCCGATAAATGTTGAAATAATTGCTGGCGGGGCTTCATTTGCGCCAAGACGATGATCGTTGCCCGCACTTGCTATACAAGCTCTCAGCAAATCTGCATGGTCATGAATGGCTTTTATCGTATTCACAAAAAATGTCAAGAACTGCAGATTAGATTTTGGATTTTTTCCCGGTGCGAGCAGATTAACTCCTGTATTTGTACCTAAGCTCCAGTTGTTATGCTTTCCTGATCCATTTATACCTGCGAAGGGTTTTTCATGAAGTAGGACTCTAAAATCATGCTTTCTAGCAATCTTCTCCAGTAAATCCATTAACAACAAGTTATGGTCATTTGCAAGATTACATTCTTCAAACATTGGTGCACATTCAAATTGATTTGGTGCTACCTCATTATGTCTTGTTGTAACGGGAATCCCAAGGCGAATGGATTCAGTCTCAAAATCACGCATAAACGCACTCACCCTCTCAGGAATCGATCCAAAGTAGTGATCGTCAAGTTGTTGATTCTTCGCAGAAGCATG
>JALRKF010000032.1 GCA_023254905.1 Crocinitomicaceae bacterium
GAGGCTTATAATTGAGCTTCTGTAGACCAAATTATTTTGCTGTTTCTCCAATGCTTTAAAAGAGTTTGATGTATCTGTCTTGGTTACACTTTTCTGTAAAGGCAACCGTGAAATATTTGTTGGACGCGGCTTAGGTCGGCTCAAAAGATCATATGGGTTGTCATTAATAAGATCTATTGATTTGATTTCTTGAACTTTTTGGACAATGTCCTCAACTGGTTTCACCATCGCTATTGGTATGGGTGTGATGGTAGGATGACTTGGAGGGAGGTCGTCAATAAATACCGGCATGTTTGCTTGAATAGGAGAAGGTATCTGTCTATCCAATGTTGGAGTTTCAGCATGGTATACATCTGATTGTATTGAGATCTTTTCGTTCGCGCTTGATGGTGATGCATGTTCAGGGAATGAAGGTTGCAAAATGTTTTGGTTGTTATTGATGGTATTGATGTTTTCCGTTTGGATGATGTCTGACCATTCATACAAATTCAAAAGAACATTGAACCAAGTTTCTGTCGATCTGTATTAATCTTCAGAGCTATGTAACCTTTCATACTTTTTATCGATATAAATATTTGGGTATGGAAATTGTTCTGATCTACACAACAAACTAATTTGAAATTGAATGGTCAAAAATTACCTTCTCTTATTATTCATGATCCCCCTCCTTTTGATAGCACAGGTCGAAGACGAACGTTGTTTACCGCCATCAAAGAAAGTATTGAAACTCATTGCTGCAGGACGAGAGGCTAAGGAAGTTCCTAAAGCTGTCACAAACTTCAAGGAAGCAATTGAATTGGCAGAAGATAATGCAATGCCTTATTTTGAGTTTGGTATGTTCGCTTACACTAGTGCTCTCGAATACTACAGGACACAACCAAATCCAATGCTCGGTGACAAGAATTTTAATAAGGCAGAGGAATTGTTTATCGAGACAATAGAGCGTTGTCCAGATTATCATGCAGATTCTTACTACATCTTAGGTGTAATAAATTATACTCAACAAGATAAGCAAGCCGCTATTCACTGGTTTACGAAATTTTTGGAATTTAAGAGTTCCGATGCGAAAAGGTACCCTGTAGATTTTGTTAAGAAAGAATCTGATGTTAAAGAAGTACTAGCAGATCTTCAGTATGAAAATAAAATTAAAACCGAAGAGGTACCTTTTAACCCAGTCATTGTCCCTAACGTTAGCTCTGCAACGCATGAATATTTCCCGATGATTTCTCCGGACAACGAGATAATGTATTACACTCGAGTTGTGGATCGCAACACGCTTGGAGATGGTCAGATTTTTAAGAGTTCCAACATTCGAGAAGAATTTTATTTTTCGAGACGACCGGATATTAAGTCACTCTTCGATGGCGGTAGTCCCGAATCTAACCCGTTCAACGATGGAAGCGTTGAAAGCTATGGTGCTGCAACTCTCGCAGTAGATAATAAAGAGATGATCTTTTGTGCTTGCAGAACGGAAACGGTGAATACAAGTTATGGGCCGCAAAAATATAAGAACTGTGATCTATACTCTACGACCTTTCAAACTGGTGAGGACGGGAAGATTCGTTGGACACCATTTGTTAATCTTGGTCCAGCAATAAATACTCCTGATGGCTGGGAGGGTCAACCCTCTTTATCTGCAGATGGTAAAACATTGTATTTCGCTACTTACAGACCAAATACAAGAAATAATGATATTTACGTTGCCAAAAGAAGAGTCGATGGGTCTTGGGATGAAGCAGTGCCATTTGAACATATTAATACCGATGGTAAGGACAAGTCTCCTTTCCTGCATCAGGATAGTGAAACGCTATACTTTGTGTCACAAGTAAGTGATACGAGAAAGGGAGTTGGTGGATTAGATATCTTCTATATACGAAAGGATGAAAATGGAAAATGGACGGAGCCAAAGAATATTGGGTATCCAATTAATTCCGAAGCGGATGAGTTAGGAATATTTGTTTCTATTGACGGCGAGATTGCTTATTATTCTTCCAGTCAGCGAGGTGATTGGAATATTTATTCATTCGAATTGTATGAGGAAGCGAGGCCTCAGTCAGTTGCAATTGTGAAGGGTGATTTGAAGGGTGATAATGATGAACCGGTGAAAGATGCGACTATTGAGATTGCCTATGAGGGGTCTGACGAGGTTACAGAGGTCAAGGTAAATGGAAATGACGGAAAGTTTGCAGCAATCGTAAAAACGAGCAAACCTCAAGATGTAATGGTTACAGTGAAAAAGGAAGGAAGTGCTTTTGACTCTAAGGTGATTTCCAAGGAGGAGATTAAGGAAATAAAAAAGGATCCGAAGAATGTAAAGATAGAGGGCACTGAATTGAAAGTGAAAGAACTTAAGGTTGGTGAAGCCTATACTATAAATGATATCTTGTACACCACGAATTCATTTGAACTCAATAATCGTTCAAAATTCATTTTGAAGGGATTTGCTAGATTTTTAAGCGAAAACCCAAAGATTTCTGTCTTGATTCAAGGGCATACAGATGATGTCGGTGATGATGATGAGAACATGATTCTTTCAGACAATCGTGCGAAAGGTGTTAAGGATTATTTAGTGAGTCTTGGAGTTGAATCCTCACGATTGAAAGCAAAAGGATACGGAGAAACAGAACCTAAAAATCCGAATACGAGCACATTGAATAGAGCAAAAAATAGAAGAACAGACTTTGTGATAGAAGGTATGTAATCAAAATTTGACTTTAGAATAATTTAAGTCAACAAAACCATCTATTCCATTTATTACTCCTTTTTCGCTGTATTGCCAATGAAGTATGTTATCTTTTTTAAATCGATATACCTTGTCGCTGTAATTGGCAACCCAAAAACTATAATCCGGAAGGGCAATTGACAACCAGTTAATATAGATGTTATATGAAGTATAAATGATTGGACGTTTGCCAGTTTTATCCTCAACACGTTTCAGCCATGTGGATATTTTATCCAATTGTTCATCATTATTTTCAGACTCTATTTCATAATCAAGGACAGGTGGAAGATCATCCTGTTGAAAGTTATATTCACTCAGAAAATGATCTGCTTGATCTATAGCGTCTGCATGAGGTAGAAAAAAGTGATAGGCTCCATGCTTTACGTTTAACTCAATGAGTTGTTCAACGTTTTCTTTGAATTTGCTATCTACGTGTGAAATCCCCTCCGTTGCTTTGCAGTAAACAAATGGATTTATCGAGTCAAATGAATCAATAACTTTCGGCCAGTTTATATCTCCTTGATGGTGGCTAACATCAATACCGTGGGAGATAAATGGATACGGTGGTTTTGGGAGCTCTGTGATAGGATTGGCCTTGTATCTCTGAAGGTAAACTAAAACCAGAATAAAACATAATAATATGAGTATGGTTAAAATATTAAATCCAGTTTTCCTTTTTCTTGCCATTTTTTGAAGATACTAAAAAAGCCTTCCGGATGGGAAGGCTTAGTATTCTTGTGTCGTTGTAATTTCGCTTATGCGAAAGATCTTTTCTCTCGGATACGAGCCGACTTACCAGTTCTTTCTCTGAAATAGAAAATACGTGCTCGACGAACATGTCCTTTCTTATTTACTTTAATTTCTTCGATAAACGGCGAATTTACTGGAAAGATTCTCTCTACTCCAATATTTCCAGACATTTTACGAATCGTAAATGTTTCAGTTGCTCCAGAACCTTTTCTCTGAAGAACTACACCTTGGAATTGCTGGGTACGCTCTTTATTTCCTTCTTTTATCTTGTAAGAAACTGTAATTGTGTCTCCGCTTTTGAACGCTGGGAGATTATTTCCCTCAACCAATTCTTTTTCAAGCTCTTTTATAAATTCCATGACCTATATTTTCAAATTCAACCGCTAAAACGGGGTGCAATATTACGAATAAAATTCTATATGCAATCGTAAATTGAATAAATTTTGCGTAAAAATAGGATTATTTTTCAGTGGTAATCCCTGGAGTTTTAGATTGGATTGAAACAATTAAGTAAATTTGCTTCAAAACTCAGACCATGTCCGTACACAAAAACGTAAAGAAGGTTACAACGCATGTACTACAAGAGATGAAACATGCAGGAGAAAAGATTACCATGTTGACAGGGTATGACTTTTCCATGGCTCGTATTATCGATACTGCTGGTATTGATGTCATTTTAGTAGGTGATTCTGCATCCAATGTAATGTCTGGGCATGAAACAACTCTTCCGATTACCCTAAACGAGATGATTTATCATGCTTCTTCCGTTGTTCGGGCCGTAGATCGTGCGTTGGTGGTTGTAGATATGCCTTTTGGATCCTATCAAGGGAATTCGAAGGAAGCACTTTCGAGTGCGATAAGAATAATGAAAGAGTCAGGAGGCCATGCCGTAAAGATGGAGGGAGGCCAGGAGATCTTAGAATCTATCTCGAGAATTCTTACCGCAGGAATACCTGTTATGGGGCATTTAGGATTGACTCCTCAATCGATTTATAAATTTGGTACTTATGTAGTTCGGGCGAAAGAACAGGATGAAGCATCGAGATTGATTGAAGATGCTAAAGCTCTAGAAGATGTTGGGTGCTTTGCGATAGTTCTTGAGAAGATTCCGGCAGAGCTTGCAGCGCAGGTTGCAAAAGAGGTGAATATCCCAATAATCGGTATCGGTGCTGGTGTTGGTGTCGATGGACAGGTCTTGGTGGTTCATGATATGCTAGGTATCAACAATGAGTTTAACCCGAGATTTTTAAGAAAGTACCACAATCTATATCAGGAAATGTTAGTATCATTTCACAGATATATAGAGGATGTGAAAACCGGAGATTTCCCAAATCAAGACGAATCGTATTAAGTCGTGAACCTTCAGGTATTGCATGAGGATAACCACACGATAGTGGTTAATAAGCGCCCAGGAGAAATTGTTCAGGGAGATAAAACCGGAGATATTCCATTGTCAGATAAGATTAAAGAATACCTCAAAGAAAAGTACGATAAGCCAGGGAATGTTTTTTGCGGAGTAGTGCACAGAATTGATCGCCCAACAAGTGGAGTTTTAGTTTTCGCAAGAACAAGTAAAGCATTAGCAAGATTAAACGACCAGTTTCGCGAGAAAAGCACAAGAAAGATTTACTGGGCTGTAGTTGAAAAGAAACCTCCAAAGAAAGAGGGTAAACTGATTGATTACCTCAAGAAAAACGAAAAACAGAATAAGTCCTATCCTGTCAATGAAGGCACACAGGGCTCTAAGCTGGCTATTTTGAAATATACATATCTCACTTCCTCAGATAATTATCACTTATTAGAGATTGAACTAGAAACTGGTCGACATCATCAGATTAGATGCCAATTGGCCAATATCGGTTGTTGGATAAAAGGGGATGTGAAGTATGGAGCCAAGAGGTCTAATAAGGATCTTTCAATTCATCTACATTCGAAGGAACTTTCTTTCGATCACCCGACAACAAAAGAGAGGCTAAATATCACTGCTCGATGTCCAGATGATCCTGTTTGGAGTTTTTTTGAAAAAAATCATTGTAACTTTTAGTACTTTTCAGATATTGTACGCATTGTAATAATTGCAGTGTAAGTCTAAACAAGAAGAATTATGGAATATACGATTATCGATGTGCGAACCCCAGAGGAGTTTATGGGAGGCAATGTGGCAGGTTCAGTCAATATACCATTGAATGAGGTAGTAGAGAGAGAGGCTGAGATCATGGCATTTAATAAACCTGTAATCTTTTGTTGTGCAAGTGGTGGAAGGAGCGGTCAAGCAACAAATTATTTCCGATCCAAAGGACTCAATTGCGAGAATGGCGGAGGTTGGATGGAAGTGAATATGCGTTTTGCAAAATAAATAATGAAAGAGTTTCGTTAAATCATCGTTTAAGACATAATTGTATGAGACGAATATTTTTTGCTCTTTTTGTTCTCCATATTTTCACCTCCATTGCTCAAAATGAGACAGTTGTGGGCTATTTTCATACTGAGGAGTTGAACGGTTATGTTTTACTAACCTGGAATATAAAGCAAGGGAATACTTGTAATGGCGTGAAGGTGGAACACTCCATCGATTCCTTGAATTTCAATGAGATTGGCAGCATAGAGGGTATTTGTGGCAGTAATTCTTCGGATATAGATTACGAATTTACGCATCAAAGTCCAACATTGAATACCGTGAATTACTATCGTTTATTCATGCCTGGGATAGGTTACAGTTGGGTGGTAAGTCGGAAAGTAATAGCTATAAATAATCCAGGCTACACTATAGCTCCTAATCCAGTTACTTCGAACAGTGTTCTTTATTTTGAAAATTCCAACAACCAAAGGTGTCTATTGAAGATAATGAATATGGCAGGTAATGTGGTTCATTTACAAGAGCTTTTTGACGAACAGGTGTATTTGGGTGAGATTGGGTTGGAAAGCGCTTTATATTTCTTTGAGATTCAAGAGGTTGAGACATCCACATCTGTTCGTGGAAAATTCATTGTTCCTTAAATATTTTAAGGGTACACAACTGTTATCTTGTATTACATTATTCGTTCTTCAAAATACGAATCTATTTTACTTCAGATGACGAAACGTTTCCTTTCATTTGCCTTGTGGTGCTCGGTATTAATATTGTTAGTCTCGAACGAGAATCCGGCAAAAGAGCTTTATTATTTCAATGATTTGAGAGATTATGAAGGTCTTGAATTATCCCACAAGCCAGGAATCTATGAGGAAGATATTACAGTTGAACTGAAGATTCCTGATGGTGGAAGAGCAGAATTAATCACTGGAAAGAAAGTCCTTAGTATTGAAAATCAAGTAACAATTGATGCACCATCTGTATTGAAAATATCATATCGCGATAAAGAGGGTAAAAAGAAGAATTTTGTAGGCAACTATATCGTAAATCAAAATCATCATTTACCCATTGTAGCCTTAACAGTAGATTCAAATGACTTTTTCCCACCTAATGGGATATATGTTGGTCACATGATTCCTGACTCAGCTGGAGGGCACCCAAAAACAGTAGGAAAAGCTTGGGATAAACAACCCATAACTGCACATGCTCAGTTCTTTTTTAACAAGGAATTAAAAGAAGAATTGGAACTGGATCTCAAGACATACGGCGGTATGACATTGGGCTGGAAAGAAAAATCATTACAGTTATCTGCGCGTAAGCAATTACATCGTGAGAGTAAGATCAATGTTAAAGCATTTCGTCAGCAACCATTTAGAAAATATCAGCATTTGGTGTTGAGAACATCGGGTAATGATCAGAACAAGACTCGACTCAAGGATATGTCAATTTCAATGGTGGCGGATGATATAAAGGTTAATACTAAGGCTTCGCGCTCTGTTGTTTTGTATATAAACGGGCAATATTGGGGAATCCACAACCTTCGAGAGAAGGTGAACGGTGATTATTTTCGCTATCGATACGGATGGAAGAAAGGTACTTTCTGGGAAATCCAGGGTTCAGGCTTCAGGGATCCAACCTATAAATCTCTAATAGATTATGTGAGAGCTCATTATAAGGATGATGATTTTTATCAACGCGTTTCGGATAGTATTGATGTAGAAAATTTCTTCAATTATAATATTATTGAAACATTCATTAGTAATGTGGATTACAGAGGAAATGTACGTTTTTTCAAACCTTCTGGAGGAAAATGGAAATGGGTGCTTTATGATGTGGATCTTGCCTGTGATAATTCATTTTTAAGTAGAAATTTTATTCGTGACAGAACATTTCCCGTGTCTCAGCATTGGTATAATCCACCATATGCAATTGACCTTCTGAAACATATGCTTATGAATGACAAGTTTAAGGCACGTTTCATTAAGCAATACAATTACCTGATGGCATCTAAACTCCGCCCATCAAATTTTATTGCAAAGATTGATCAGAACATAGAAGTTATGCAGCCTGAATTTGAGAGGCACTGGAAAAGAAGGGGACAACTTTACAGGGAGACGAGCTCATCTTGGAATAGTCAGATTCGTAGATTAAAATCTTTTCTTGAAAAGCGACCTCCATCAGCAATCAGACATTTACGCGAAGTATTCAAGCTTGCAGAGCCGGTCGGATTAAAAGTTACACAAAACATAAATCATTTCAATGCACTATCGATGAATGAATCCGAGGTTTATGTGAATGAAATAGATGGAAGCTTCTTTACGGAGTATACTCAGAGGCTCCAGGTTATTGAGTCTAATCACTTATATCAGTTCAGAGGATGGTCCGACGGTATTAAGGAAATGAGTCGGAATCTCGATTTAACAGCAGGGGAGATAAAGCTGGAGGCTCAGTTTGAGCATATCGATACTTCATCGAATCAAGGTCTAAAATTCCGTCGATACTATATTAATAATGACCGAAAGCAAGGTCTATTATTTGTCACGATATTAAATCCTACGGGTAAAGAACTTTCATTAAAAGGTGTAAGGTTGTTCGAGGATAAGACTGGTACAAGCAAGGATTTGAGCACAATATCACTTTCAGCGGGTGAAGAAGTGGTGTTAACAAACAACCGTGAATTATTTGACAAGAATGTTCAAAATCAAGGAGTAAAAGTTCTTAATTTCATGGAGGGCATGACTTTTGTGAATAATGTCATGTTCGCTCTTGTTGACAAAGAAGGTTGGATTGACAGTTTGCAATATGAAATAAGTGACTCATTGCAGATTGAGCATCCTGGATTTTTAATCGAAAGAGATTCATCAGGGGTGAAGATTGATAATGTGAAATTGAAGAATATGAAAGGGATGACATTTGGTATTGAAATACCGAAATCAATGATGGAAGATGAGCACGAGCGTTCAATTATCTGGTGGATTTTTGGAGCATTTATGATTCTTACTGCTGGTGTTGTTCTCTTTTTAAGGCGTAGAAGGATGAATCGGCATTTAGGAATGCTTGCAATAGTAATCGGATTTTCAGGGAATTCCATAGCACAACCATTAGCAGATACCACGGAGGATGTGTTCAAAGATTCTACAGCGAGTAATGCGGATACCGAGCGGACAACAAAGGATAAATATGGACTTAGCTCCATCGAAAAGCGCGTTATTGACAACAAAGGTCGTGGTGATGAAAGGTTTTATGGAACGAGGAACTTCAGAGTGGTGCTGTACGATCTCGTTTACCGGGGTGGAGGAAACAACCTGTTTTTGAAAGATACAATTCCGAAATATTATTTGTGGAACCCTATGCCATCTTGGGGGTTAAAGCAGCTGTCTGACGTCGGTTTTGATAAGGCTGTTTATCTATACTCCCACAACTTCGAATACTGGTACCCACAGGCTCGATTAGATTCTTTGGAAGAGGAAGGATTTGAGTATATATGTCGCCCAAAATTGGATAATTATTTGGACGATTACCTGCAAGATGTAATGGATCGCGCAAATGATACAACAAGTGGAGCAATGTACATTCATTGCTGGAATGGATGGCATCAATCAGGTTTACTATCAGCTTACACGCTCATGCAGTTTTGTGATTATTCGAATTATGAAGCATTAAAGTATTGGGAAACTTGCACCGATGGGAATTACAGAGGGTTTTCGAAAGTGAAGTCACGAATTCGTGACTATAAACCTTCAGATAAATATTATTTCACAGAGGAGCAACAAAAGAAATATTGCCCATGTGATAAAGATGTTTCTGGTCCTGCAGCAATCCAATCCGAAGAGGATAAGATAAATCTCACGGTAGATGAAATGATGGAGAAAGGATCCTCTAGTAAATCATCCTCAAAGAATTACGTGTATCATACTATTAGATCGGGAGAGAGTTTGGGCACAATTGCCGAAAAATATGGGATGGGCGTCTCTGAACTTCAGCGATTAAATGGGATTAGAGGAACAACTATTTACGCAGGGAAGAAGTTGAAGGTAATCGACCGAAAAGGTGTTGAGTCTAGCTCAAGCAAAAAATCTTCTAAAACTTCTGTTAGCACTTACAAAGTTCGGTCTGGGGATAGTTTATACGGCATTGCTCGCAAACATGGTACAACCATCGCAGCTATCAAGAAATTGAATGGATTAAATAGTGACACTATTTATCCAGGACAAAAACTCAAGATACCATAGGACGTTAGTTTCTATTTAACAGGTGTCTAGAGCAAATAGATTCTGTATTCGAACAATTAGGAGATGAAAAGGATAATTATAATTTTCATTATTTCAGTTTTTAATTCTTTTGGACAAATACCTACGGATTCAATTATTCGGATACCTATTGGATTGAAGTCGTCTCCAGAGAACGGCGAGGTGGAGTTAGAGTTAATCGCCCGTAAACAGCACTATAAACAAACACCGGATCATAAAGCAGATGTTTACGATCGTTCGATCAGTTCCCCCAAGTCAGCTATATTTACGCTTGATGGGAGTAAATTCTATGTACATTCTTTAGAGGGATTTAGAACCTCTGTTTACGAAACTGGATCCTGGAAGCGTTTAAAGGTAATCCATCATGATTTTGATCAAGGGAATAATAACCTTTTTAAGGGAGATTCAATATCTGTATTCAATTATAAATATCCAAAGGAGCGGAAGAAGGGGAGCTATAATTATTTTGCGGGTAAACCCGTGGAGAGCTGCTTATCCCACAAAGGCAAATATCTTTGGGTTACTTATTACCGACGGAATTACGATAAAAACGCAGAGGGACCCTCTGCCGTCGCGATCATCGATACAGAAATAGATGAAATCGTCAGGGTCATGCCAACAGGGCCACTTCCCAAAATGATTGCGTGCTCACCCGATAATCGTTTTATTGCAGTCACACATTGGGGTGACAATACTGTTGGTATCATTGATATATCTGAAGATGACCCTATGCGCTTTAAGTATATCGAGCATTGCATTGTCGATCGACGAGCCGTTCTTGATTTTGACACAGATAAACTGATCAACAGAGACAACAATTGTGGCAACTGTTTACGGGGAACTGTTTTTAGTCCGGATGGCAGATTCCTATTGGTTGGAAAAATGGGAGGATCCGGCGGCATTATGATCTTTGATACACAAGATTGGTCTTCTTTGGGAACTATACGGGGAATGCAGGCAAATTTGAGACATATGGTTATTCATAAAGAAAATCTATATATAAGCACGAACCGGACTGGATTTGTGCAAAAGTGTAATTGGAAAGCCATGGTGAAGTTTCGTGTGGAGAACGAAGGGAGGGTAGTTTACTTCAAACAATGGGAGAGTGCTTCAGTTGGTTCAGGTGCAAGAACTATTGATATTTCAGGAGACGGAGAATATCTGTTCGCCGCGGTGAATAATAAATGTACGGTAAAAGCGATAAGAACTTCTGATATGAAAGTAGTGGCTGAGATTAACGCTGATGCCTATCCTGTAGGTATGGCATTGTCGCCGAACGAAAAATATCTCGTTATTACCTCTCAGGGAAAAAGAGATAAAGGAGGGAACTCGGTAATGATCTTTGCTATTGACATAAAATAATTGGAGAAATGAGTAAGAATAAGAAAAAAGAAAATCCAAAGAAAAGCGGTAAAATAGTAGAATCTAATGTACAGTCAATTTCCAAGAAGATAAATTACTGGCTTCCATTGCTGCTAATTTTGGTGGCTACCTTTATCGCATATAGCCCAACCTTCGAAAATGACTTTGTGGACTGGGACG
>JALRKF010000056.1 GCA_023254905.1 Crocinitomicaceae bacterium
AAAGTATTTGCTGACAAAATTGATAGCTCATTATCCTCTGTGGTGATTTCTGAGAGTCAATCTGAATTCTTTTCACCTTTTCCAAACAATGTTTGGTAGTTTATTTTCTGTGGCACTGTCTGTATTCACTTAAGCGAACCCTTCCCGTTAGGAAGTATGGTGCTCTGTACTGCCCGGACTTTCCTCTCTTCGTTCTAGACGAACAGCGATAAACTGATTTGCCCTAAACAAAATTAGGCATTACTGCTTGATTATCGGAACAATCGCAGATTTTATACCAGAATATAATTGTACTAAATAGCATCCAGTCGGCAGATCTTCCATATTTATGATATCCGATGAATTGAGCTTGCCTGACCTAATAACCTCACCTTGTACCGTTATTATTTCAAAAAATGCTGAATTTCCTTCAATCATAAATTGCACTTTATCAGCAGTAGGATTCGGATAGTAGCTCACATCTAATTTTAGATTAGGAAGTGATGCATCTAATCCGAGATAATAATCTTTGTAAGCTACTTCTGTAACCGTCTCATTTCCGAATGCCGCTGATGTCGATATTCTTAAAATAGGTTCATATTCGCCATTTGCTATCCATTCATATTCTGTTACTTGTGGTATGGGTAAGCTAATCCATTGTGGCGTACCGAAAAGATCTAAATAAATTGAATCCGTTTCATTAATTTCATGCTTCACACGAAGCGCGTCAAATGTTCCATAAGGAGTAGTGATCGTTCCCCAGCCATCAACAACACTATTTCTCTGTCGATATTGAATCCAAATTCCGTTATATATTGGATTCATATCTAAATATGTATATCCCCTTGAGGAATACGAATCATTATAATTGAGTGGGAATTTATATCGTGTCTCTATCGTATCGGATTGAATTGGCACTTCAAAGCCATCAATTTCGAGTGAATAGCCCAATGCAGTGATGGAGTCAGAGCTATTTTTTGAGAAACCATAAATTGCAGAAATATTCACAGGAAGAAAGGATCCTAATTGATCCAGTGGGATATCATTATTTTCGATGTAATTGGAAGCTTGATATTCGACTGATGCAGAGTTTCCAAATTGAAATTGAACCAAAAAACTTGCATTAGAGACATCTCTGTAATTCCGAAGTTCTTGACTTTCTGCCAATAAGGACGAAAAATCCCAATTCTGATTTGGTCCAGTTGTGAAATAATCAATACTTGAATCTGGGACAGCTATAGATACCCTTACTGTGTCACCTGCATCACTAAAATCAGGATTGGTTAAAGTAATTTGTGTAAAACACGATACAGGAATAAATGTTAAGGACAAAAGGAATAGTAGTCTCATTCAGATTCTTTTCAGTAAAAATAACTCTTACTCGTCGATTTCCAATCCAAAAACAGTGTTAATTGAAAGTTCTTCTTCTTGATTTGTGCCCAATTTTCTCAACATCCCATTTATGGTTGCTGATATTTTATACACTTTATTTCCTGCTGAATTCAATCCATAATAAGTAATGTCGTCAATTTGCATCAATGCATATTGATTGTCCGCATACAGGGAGGAAAATTCATCACCATTGTGCTGAACTTTCACTACCCAATTATAATCTCTTTGGATAACATTTTGAGTGGACTGCTCAAAACCTGTAAAGTCATCAATGAAGTGTCCGCTTACCATTCCATCGACGACCATTGACTTGGTTCGCTGGGCACCATTCACGAAACTAACCTCAACAGTAACAAGATGTTGTTCCAACGATATATTTCCTGAATATTCTAGGTTCTTGCTTACAACCTCTCCATCTATTTTCCATTCAATTTCATCTATTTCACCGAGCACCTCGTCTAGCCAAACATTAAGCTCCCCTGTTTGGCTTGCGTAATGACGCATTCTGAAATTACCATTTCGTGCGAATCCTACAATTATTTCATTGCAGAGAGAGGTCATAGTTCCATCATTAAATGTGACCATGGCGCAAACGTCATAAACACCTGTTTGATTTATTTTTACCGTATTAATTCCTGCAAACATGCCGTTTATGGTCCAGCTGATCTCATCAATAGACGAATGATTTGGAAACATTCCTTTGGAGAAAATAACGATATCCTGACCAGAATGAAATGCCCACTTATCAGATTGTTCTACAACACTCAGAGGTATAGGATTGTCTTGATCTACATTCCCATCGTAAAGGCCTATTTCAACACTGAGGTTTCCATCTGTGAGGTCACCTGAAAATATTTTAACTCCGTTTGAGATGTCTGTGTGGGTATGCATGTACATACCATCATCTCCTGCAACCATAAACAGTTCATCATTTCCAAAGGCACCTTCAATATGGAACACTGCATCATTCGATTCAGGTAGTGCATTTTCTACTTTGTTACACGCAGTCGAAACAAGAAGTAACAATCCACAAAACACTATTTTACCTATCTTGTTCATTAATTACTTATAGTTTAAGTCTCACATAAAATCTGCCTTCCAGAGGCAAAGGTCTACTTGTTCCTTGGAGATATTCCGAATCTACAATTTGAATTACATGCGCCCCGATATTGGCTCCAATCTGTATACGATTTTTGAAGTCATAGCTCATCCCAAGCATCGGTTTTAGACCCCAGTCTTTTATTCCAGTCTTATAACCATACAATTTTCGTATGTCTGCAATGTGCATTTCATCGTCCTCAAAACTTGAAATTGTCGATTCAGTGGTTACAAGATAATTTAGATTAACTCCGCAAAAGGCGGCAAGTCGTCCCAATCGATAGCCCAAAGTCAACTCTGATTCCGCAAGAAAGAGTTTAGAATATTCTATCGTTGATTTATACTCAGTAGATCCAAAGCCATACACCCTTGAAATACGCGAAAGTTCCATACCATTATGATGGCTTACGATTCCATTCATTGCAAAAGAGGCTGTGAACCTTTTTCTATTCCATTCTCCGCCAAGCCCAATTCCCGTAACTTTATTAAACTTCTCTCCAGGCAACATTTTACCATGGCCTGTGCCTGCAACACCCTGAATGAAAAACTCAAAACCTGGAGTCCTATCAACTCTGTCAATGTCAGGAGAGTAAGGCAGTAAGTTGATTTTAGATTCTTCTGTAAATAATTGCTCTATACCAAGCGTAGATATAGCTTTATTTTCATACACAAAACTCGTTGGACTTTTCTTTTCGGGTTGAACTGTCTCCTTACTCAGAATGATTTGCTCAGAATTTATTTCTCTCTTCTCTACAGGATTAATTTTTAACTCCGTTGTTGAAGCAATAATGGTTCTATTTTGTAACTCATTTGGGATTGTACTGGTCTCGCTGACCTGTTTAACAACTGCCGTGAATGTCCGCATTTGTTTTTCCACGTCGTAAGAATATTTAACATTGCTTTGAATATCCGCATTCATAAATGAAGCCTTCCCATCGTAAACCAATGGCTGAATCATTAAATAAGCAATAATACTACCCATTAATAGTGTCAATCCGTTCCAAAGAAAGTCTCTTTTCTTAGCTACTGGCAAATGCTTTTCTATTTCCTTGAAATAGCCTTTTTTGTACTCAAAGATCATGTTACCAGCGTTGTTGCTGAACAATTTATCTATCTCCTCATCTGTCCAACTCATATTACCATTCGTTTCGTTCTATTTTCCAGATTCTCCAATTTCTCTCTCAGTAATTTTCGTGCTGTTGAAAGGTGCCATTTTGATGTTCCATCAGACATGCCTAGCATCGCTCCAATCTCTTTGTGAGAATAGCCATCGATTACATACAAATTAAAAACAGCAGATGTTGTTTCTGGGAGCTCTTTGATTAAAGCAAAAATATTTTCGCATCCAAGATTGCTTTCGGCATCGTTTACAGTCCCCACAGAATAATAATCAAGCTCTCGTTCATTATCACTCTTCGTTACTCTGTCGTTATACTTTTTGTTTTTTCTGTATTCGTCAATAAGGCTGTTTACCATGATTCTGCGGAACCAGGCGTTATAATTTACCTCACCATTAAGTTTTTCAAAACCTTTTAGAATTTTAATGAAGCCGTTGTTGTATGATGCTCTCGCATCTTCTTCGTTTTTATTGTATCGAAAACAAACGGGCATTAAGAGATGGAAACAATACTCATATAAAGTATTGATCGCCTTTCGATCATCCTCCAAGCATGAACAGATCAATTCAGGAGTGATCTCGATCGTTTTTTTTAGACTTCTAATCTTCATTTTGAATATTTGTCCACTCTACATAACGCCTCTCTCTTCAATTCCTTACATTTAAGACGTTTTTTATTACAAAATGGTTGGTAAGAATTGACTTTAAAATATTGACTTTATGAAACTCTATTTGTTGAGGCATGCGAAAACAGATCAGCAATCTTCTTCGGGAAAAGACTTTGACAGAAAACTTCTTCCTAAAGGGATCGAGCAATGTAAACGCATGAAAGATCATCTAGGCGAAACTATTGAATTACACGTTATTTGCAGCAGCTCTCATCGAACCCGTGAAACTCTTCAGAGGATAGACCTTACAGATGCAGAGGTAGAATTCCGTGATAACCTCTACTTGTGTGGTAAGGAAACATTATTAAGAGCTATTTGGGAATGTAAAAGTCAAAAAAACCTTTTGGTCATAGGACACAATTTCGGAATATCTCAGCTTGCAGAGTATTTACTTGAAGATTATATTGAAATGAAAACATGCGAGCTTCTTGTATTCAATTTTGATATCGTCTCATGGCAACAGGTTTCTAGAGGTCACGGTCAACTGATTGATCGTTATCGCCCTGTTTTGAAGAATTTTTAGATCTCTTGTAGTGATACACAATTTTCACTTGATTGCCAGTCTCCTTCAATTTCTCCTCTCGTAATTTTCTCTCCTCCTCCTGCTGGCGAATAAGTTGGTTGTACTGGCCCTCAAGATCTGGTGGTTCGATACCCATTTCTTTTTCTATTTCATACTGATATTTAGGTCTTTGTGGCCCATTATTTCTGTAGAAAACAGCTAATAAAACTCCAGTAATTAGACCTGATAGATGGCCCTCCCATGATACATGGGTCTCCATAGGGAAAATACCCCAGATCATGGATCCATAAAGGAATGCCACAAAAAGAGAAATGCCTTGCAAAGGAAGATATTTTCGCAAAACTCCGGAAGTAAACAAGAAACCTGCAAGAGCATAGATAATGCCGCTCATTCCAATGTGATAAGTATTTGTATCGGTTGCAAATATCCAGAGACATGTACCGGTAAATAGCCATGAAAAAGTAAAAACTCTGAATGCAATCGATCGATAATAAAAAATCAAGGTTCCTAAAAGGATCAGTGTAGGAAATGAATTATTTACAATATGTGCCCAATCTGTCTTACTGTGTAAAAGAGGCATAAGAAAAATACCTCTCAACGACTCTATATTTTTTGGTCGGATACCATACTTGTAAAAGTCGTTCGTAAAAAGATGGTCCGCCCAAAACACCAACCACATTACTATCACTAATAAAAATGGATAGATAAATGCTTCATAACTTGAACCAAAGGGGTGCCTTCTCATGTATTTTTGATTGTCAAATGATATGCCAAATGATTTTTCTGACAGCATGACATCCTACTAGGTTCGATAATATACTAAATTTGTACTATGTCTGAAATAAGAAATAGAGTTAAAGAAAGTGGATTAATCCCAATAGATCTAGCTTCATTTGTTCCAGAGGAAATTACAATTGAAATAGATCTAAAAGATCAACTATGGCAAGGTTTGGCTCTAAAAGAAAAAGACTTTAGAACATGGGTTAAATCGCATAACTGGAATACCTATTCTGGTAAGTCCGTCAATGTGACATGCTCGGCCGATGCTATTATTCCTACTTGGGCTTTCATGCTCGTTAGCTCAAAATTAACTGAAGTTAATGCCTATTCATTGGTTGGAAATGATACAGAGCTTCAAAATGCACTAATACTCAAAAAAATCAATCAAATTGACTTAAGCGAGTTTGAAGATGGTCGAATAATTATCAAGGGGTGCGCAGATGTTAAGGATCCAGCATATGCTATGAGTGAATTACTGAAAAAATTACAACCAGTTGCGAAAACTATCATGTATGGGGAGCCATGTTCAACTGTACCTGTCTTTAAACGCTGATAGTATTGAACTTGAACCCTCTAGACTTTAATGAAAGAATGACATCTGGTAGTAACTTCTTAATTCTCTCATCTGTCTTTTCGTTGTCATGAAATACCAGTATATCACCTGGTTTTACATTTCTCAGTTTATCTATAATACGCTGCGTTGGAACCTTTTCATCAAAATCATAGGACAACCAGCTCCACATAACCACCTTTGCTTCCTTCGGAAGTTTCCTTTTATGAAAGAGAGATAACCTACCATAGGGGGGTCTAAAAAGCATAGAGTCCGAGAGCTTTATTGCTTCATGAACTGACTTTGCATAATCTTTGGACGGCGTTTTTGTAGCTTTCTCATGAAACATCGTGTGCGATCCTAATTCATGACCCTCCGAAATAATCCTATCTCGTAGGTTGGGGTGTTTTTTTAAGTTACTACCAACACAGAAGAAGGTCGCTCTTACATCTTGCTGCCGAAGATAATCAAGCACCCATTGTGTTGTCGCCGTAGGGCCATCATCAAAGGTAAGGTAAACCGCCTCCTGATCCTTCATTCTCCAGATGCGATCTGGGAAGGAAAGATCAAAAATACGCGGATATCTAAATAACTTCATTAATTATCAAGGTGCCTGCATCGGTAGCATTCCTGGCGTGCCTGCAGCCGGTTGTTGTTGGGGTTGAGATGGCGCTTCCATCATTTGATAAAAAACTGCCATGCCTTGGGCATAATCCTCCAAGTAGAACATCATTTTTGCATATCGACCAGCCTTCGAAGATCGACGTACTCGCTCACCATTGTTCTTCGCTAAAGTCTCAAGTTGATCAATCATTCTAGGGAACATTTCCTTGTAAACGTAGTCGAGCTTGGAAAGTGTTCTTTTGGACAATGGACCATCAGGATTTGAATCTATGGCAGATGCAGATTGGTTCAATTGGAAATAAGCTTCTAACGCCCCAATGAAGTGCTTCTTATTTTCTTGCGATGCAGAAATTTTCACATCGGACTTGTCAAAATAGTTAATGATGGATTCCAGTTGATCCGCCACTGTAGACCCTAATTTCTCTGCTCCCTCTATATCACCTGCCATATAAAGAATACGCACATAGTCATGAAGTATACCGTCATTAAATGTCTGCAACTCCTGACCTTCGATAGGATATTTGCTTTGTCCAGGAGTTGGTTCACCGTAATCAATAATATGTTCTGCCGGCATTATCTCGAGTGATCTATTTATAAGATCGACAGCTCTCTTTTTTAAGCTTTCGGTATCCTCCGGACTTACTCCTGGAACTAAGGTCCTGTTCACATAATATTCTGCAAGTGCAAGGAAATGCATTCTGTATTGAGAAGTATGTCTCCTTGCATAGTAATCTGTCAAAACTTTGCTATCGGACATATTCCCGAATTCGTATTTCTCCATCAAATTATCGTACATGCGTTCGGCATTGAATCTATTACCACCTATTCTTGCAAAGTCAGGTTTCAACGGACTAAATTCGAAAGCCATTCCATTTTGACGAATAGCTTGTGCGGAATAAAGCATTTTCGCAACATCGGACCCACCTGGTGAAGAGAAATAAATACCTCTTTCCCAATCGTTATTAGCTATTATATCTAGCATCATTACCTCCTCTCTTGTCAATGCTCGAACTGAGAACGAGACAGGAATCGATTCACGACAATTAACAGCCTGTTTTTCAGTGATAACTCCTGATTTAAGAGCATTCTCCTTATTAACAGGAATAATGAACTTAGATGTTGGGAAAATTCTTACTTGTCCATTTATCTTTGGGCTTGACCACAAATTGGCATCATCTCTTACAAATTCCATCGCCTTATCTATGGAAATCGACGACCAGCTATCTTCGAATTCAAGCAAAGCATCTTGAATCGCCTGGAGATTAGAATTATCTGCTGTCAACTGACCCGTTTGAGCAATACCAAGAATATACATGACAGCCTCGAATTTATTGTAAACTGCTTTTGTTGAAGTAGTCATGTTATCCAAAGTAAACATCCCTTTTATCCGGGCTAACTTAGCATTCATCTCAGGAGAGGATGCCGAAATGCCTCCGAGAGAAGCTGTCATTTTTGCATTCAACTGACCCATGGCCAATTGAAGTGCTGACTCATTACCAATTCGTCGTAAATCAATTACTCGCTCAATGAGTTCTTTATTCCCTTGATTGGAAAATAAACCATAGATATCAACGAAATAAACCTGATCTGTATTTCCATAATCCATTAATATCTGGTCTTCGGTGAACTTGATCGGTAATGGATCTGAGTCATATGCCTTGAGCTTCATTTGATCCGTATACCAGTCCGTTTGCATCAATGATAAGTTACAAACTCGTACATCTGTTCTTTTCTCCTCCACTTCCTGTAAGTACCACAATGGAAATGTATCATTATCACCATTGGTGAAGATTATTCCATTTTCCCCACACGAGTTGAGATAGTTAGACGCAAGATCGTGGGCTGTTGATTTGTTACTTCTATCGTGATCATCCCATCCCTGCATTCCAAGAATTACAGGAACGCTCAAACCTAAAAGTGTTGCAATGATAGCTCCGTGATTTTCTTTGAACGGTTTACGCAATACATACATCAAGGCGATCAATGCAGCTGCGATCACTGAGATCGTTAACCAAGTTAATACAGATGGCATCGAAACCGGTGCGGAAATATCTAAAATAATCGTTGCAAGTAAACCAGCTCCGGCAACATACCCCATTTTAATAAACTCTCTCTTCTCAAAGGATCGGAACGCTTCGTACAATGCATATACCCCGATTCCTATCCAGAAGCTAAAGAAATAGAACGAACCTGCGTAAGCGTAATCACGTTCTCTTGGTTCGAATGGTTTCTGGTTCAGGTAAACCACAATTGCCAGTCCTGTAAAAAGGAATGCAAGGAATAATACAAATGCGTCTTTTGGCGCTCTGTAGAAATGGAAGAACAATCCGATCAAACCAAAAATCAAAGGCATAAGGAAGAAAGTATTGTATGATGGATTATCCTTGGTGAAGAAAGGGGCATTTTCACCTTGATCTCCCAAACGTGCATCGTCTATGTAGCTGAATCCTGACAACCAGTTACCATTCATCTGATCGCCGTGACCTTGAATATCATTTTGACGTCCAGCAAAGTTCCACATAAAGTATCGAACATACATCCAGTTCACCTGATAATCGATGAAGTACCGAATATTCTCTCCAAAGGTTGGAAGACGTTTCCCATCGTTTCCTTTTTCAGTTCTTATGCCATCGTTGGCGTCGTAACCCGACCAATACTTATATCTATTTACTTTTGCCGGTTCTGCGCTCCAATACATTCGAGGGAAGAAAGTAGTCTGTGCATAAGTCGGCACACGATTCTCTCTTGATTGCGCGTTCGATTCGAAGTACATTTCTTTTACTTCTGTGCCTTTTTGCGTCTTAGCATATTCGTTTGCTCTGGATTCATCAATAAATGCCTTGAGTACTTTATCACCTTTGCGAACCACGAATCTTCTCAGGTGCACTGGTGACATATCTTTCCACTCGTTTCCTGGGTTTGGCTTCGAGTTAAAATAAGGCCCTGTCAAAATTGGAGATGATCCATATTGTTCACGCTTTAAATAAGAGTGAAGTGTAACCAGGTTTTCAGGATTATTCTCGTCCAATGGAGTATTTGCATTTGAACGTATTACGATCACTGCGAAAGAACCGTAACCGATCAATAGAACGATAAGTCCCATGAAAGACGAATACATGATTCTCTTTCCATTCTTTCTTGCATAACGTAGAGCGAATACACACCCCGCGATCAACAGAACGAAGAAGAAGATCGAACCACTAAAAAATGGCAACCCAAGTGAATTGACAAAGGCTACTTCAAATTTGGAGGCAAGCGAGATAGATCCCGGTATAATTGCCTCTTGAATAAACCCGAGGATTACGACACTTAATATTCCAACGAGGAAAATTCCTTTAAAATCAACCTCATCAGAATATCTGAAATATATGGTAAATGCTATTGCGGGAACAACAAGAATACCCAATAAGTGAACTCCTATAGCTAGCCCTAAAAGAAACATGATCAAAATTAACCACCTGTCTGGAGAGTAATTATTAGCATGTCGAATACCATGCTGCACTTCCATCATTTCCTCATCCCAGCGAAGTATTGCCCAAAAGATCACTGCGGTAAACAATGATGACATAGCATACACCTCTCCTTCTACTGCAGAGAACCAAAATGATTCGGTAAATGCATATGCTAAGGATCCAACAAAAGCAGCACCGAAAATTACAATCTTGTCTCCTGTGGATATTAAGCCTCTGGATTTCAGCACCATCTTTTTAACTAGAATGGTGAGTGACCAAAACATAAATAGGATGGTTCCAGAGCTTGAAAGCCCCGATAATCGGTTGATCCAAACAGCTACATTTTCAGGGTCTGCAAAAAACGAGAACAATCTTCCAAGCACCATAAATAGCGGTGCCCCCGGAGGGTGGCCTACTTCCAGCTTGTATGCCGCAGTGATATACTCACCACAGTCCCAGAGTGAAACTGTATCCTCAATCGTTAAAAAGTATACGATAGTTGCAATAAGAAAAACGAGCCACCCAAGGTAAAGATTGATCTTTTTGTAATTCATAATATAGTGTTATGTCGGCTACTAATGCCAAAATGATTACCGATGCGAATTTAAAAATATATCCCTAGGTATATCCCTAATAAAAGGGAAAAAATGACATTTCTAAAGCTTTCAATGTCTCCTAGATTTAGGCCACATTTTTCTGAATTGATATTGTGAAATAAAATATTGTTTCTAAATTTGCCGTCCCGACGCCACCACATTAGGTTTTGGAGAACGTTGTGAAACTGTCCCATGGTGTAACTGGCAACACGTCTGATTTTGGTTCAGAAGAGTCTAGGTTCGAGCCCTAGTGGGACAACAAAAGGCCTAACGTATGTTAGGCCTTTTTAATATTCTGTAATAATTTAATTGGTTTTCTAGCGAAAAAAGATTAAAAACGCTAACACATTCATCACTATTAAAACGACGATTAGTGCAAGATGAAATCTAGATAATCTTCTCAAATTGTGCCTGTTAGGACTGAGTAAGTTAAACAAAGTAAACGAGATTTCCTAAAATCTAGAAGCCTTTAGTATCAAGAATCTGTTTCATCTGAAGTTGTAAATTTTGAGCTGCAGAGGAGGCTGCCTCAGCAAAATCATCTCCCTGTGAAGCATAAATAATTCCTCGTGATGAATTAACCAATAAACCACAATCATGATTCCACCCATAATTAGTTACATCTTCCAAAGACCCTCCTTGAGCCCCGACACCAGGTACTAAGAAAAAGTGATCTGGGGCAATCTTCCTTACTTCGCCAATTCCCTCAGCGCGTGTTGCACCAACAACATACATTAGATTGTCCGGTGTTCCCCATTCTGTAGAATTCTTAAGCACCTTTTTGTAAAGCTCATTTCCATTTACATCTTTTACAAACTGGAAGTTCAAGGCTCCCTTATTAGAGGTCAATGCCAACAGAATGACCCATTTGTTTTCATGCTCCAAAAAAGGAGTTACGCTGTCCTCACCCATATATGGCGCAACCGTTACTGAGTCCGCTTGCAGGTAATCAAAAAAGGTATTAGCGTAATATCGGGATGTATTTCCGATATCGCCCCTTTTTGCATCCGCGATAGTAAAAATATCTCTTGGGATATAGTCAATGGTTTTCTGTAGAGAATCCCATCCTTTTGGACCAAGACATTCGTAAAAGGCTATATTTGGTTTGTACGCTACACAATAATCTTTTGTAGCATCGATAATTGCCTTGTTAAACTCGAAGATTGGATCTTCTGTCTCCAGCAATTGTTGTGGGATCTTATTTAAATCTGTATCGAGTCCAACACAAAGGAAAGAGCGCTTTAATTTTATCTGTTCGATGAGTTGCTGTCTTGTCATACTGCTCCTTCTCCTTCTTTAAGTTTTTCGGCATTTTCAGCCATTTTCAGGGAGTCGATCATTTCCTGAATATCTCCATTCATGAATGAAGAAAGGTTATACATAGTCTTATTGATTCTATGGTCTGTAATACGACCTTGTGGATAGTTGTAGGTTCTAATTTTCGCAGACCTGTCACCTGTAGATAC
>JALRKF010000104.1 GCA_023254905.1 Crocinitomicaceae bacterium
AATTCAACCATTGTTTCTCCTTGTATAATAATAATATGGCGATGAACTTGATTTTTTTCAAGCAAAACCGTATTAATCTTTTATGAAATATAAATCTCTCGGAAAAACCGACCTAAAAGTAAGTCTAATCTGCCTTGGAACCATGACATGGGGTGAACAAAACACCCAAGACGAAGCTTTTGAACAAATGGACTACTCTATAGATCAAGATGTCAATTTTTTTGATACGGCTGAATTGTACGCCGTTCCCCCGAAGGCAGAAACCTATACGAAAACAGAGACAATGATCGGTAATTGGTTTGCGGCAAGAAATAATCGAGATAAAATTATCTTGGCCACCAAAGTTTCCGGGCCAGGGCCAACTTGGATTCGAGGAGGCGTTAATCAATTTACACCCGAGAATATGACGGCGGCTTTAGAAGGAAGTTTAAAAAGATTACAGACGGACTACATTGACTTGTACCAACTCCATTGGCCAGAGCGAACCACTAACTTTTTTAGTAAGTTAGGATATAAGCATAATGAGGATGAAGGCGACTGGACACCGTTTGAAACTATTTTAGAGACGGCGTTTTCAAGATTTGCGTCAATATCAGCGGTCATTTTACAAAACACCGTCAACTCAGGAGTATCGGCTGAGACTTCTCGTAATTGTAGGTTACTTTCAAAGATTTTTAACGAATTCTCATGCATTATTAGGTTCTGTGAAATAATATGTTCACCATTAGACTGAGAATTTCTTAAGTTAAACAACCCAAAGAAAATACCTCCACAAGCCATTATTAATACAGAATTCACAATGGTATTCAAGCGTAACTCTGGCCTACGGAACCTACTGAAAAAGTACAGCGGGGTGTAAATAAATGTTAAACCAACTGTACCACTTAGCATAAGCATTGTCGCTCCGGGCCAGTGCATCAATTTAAATATTACTCCAACTGCGAGAAAGATGGCAATTAAAAAACCAAGAGATAAAACATATTTGTCTGTTCTTGATTCTTCGTCTCTTAATTTAATTGCGATCAATAAAGGGAGGAAGATAAAGCTAAATAAAAAGCCTCCCAGAACGATCATTGCACCCGCCCCTGGCAGATGAAGTGTTTTGAAGATCGCACCAAATATGGTAAAAACGACCGTCAAAAGGCCTGTAATTTTCATGGTTCGTATCATGCTATAAAAGTTTTTAAATTGTAATAAATTATTTGTTTCTCGTTGTATTTCCTCAAGCGATTCTTTAAAAAATCGAGGTAATACGGATTCATAGAACCGATAAAAATTATCGTCCTCAGACATTTCACACTCAATGATGCAGCACATGTGATCTAACAGATCGTCTCGTAGATCCTCAAGAACAATCCCACGGCTGCTTAAATCATCAAGTATGTAGTCAACCTGTTCATTGGTAACCCTAGCCATTACTGGTTCTTGCTTCAAGATCTAGGAGAAACTTCATGGTATTCATGAAGTCTGTTAACTCGTTCACTTTCTGGTTAGCAGTTACATGGCCTTGCTTCGTGAGTGAGTAGTACTTCCTCACTCTCTTTCCCATATACTCCTTTTGTGTATCCAACTCTCCGGATTTCTCCAAAGAATGCAAGGTTGGATACAATGCACCTTCTGTGATCTGTATTTTGCCATTGGTTAACTCTTTCACGCGTTGAGTTATCTGGTAACCATACATCTTGCCGTTCTCTTTCAGCAGGTTTAAAACAATCGTTTTAAGGGTTCCTTTTATGAGTTCTGATGAATACATAAGTCAAATATACATAAATAACTTATGTATTAGCAAATAAACACCTAAGAAATTTAGGTATAAATTTAAAAACCCTCTATTTTATCGAGGTTTAGACCTGTTATAATTGATAAGTCGATCATGTTAATGATTGTTATTCTTTATTTCATTCTTTGATTCCAACCTGTTTCTTTTTGCTTGAGGAATATTATATTTAAACAAGAAACCGTCTGAAGATACTTGAAAGAGACCTCCTTCATAAAGCAGAATAAAGAAAAATGGGAAAAATTCGAAAAACTCTACGAATCGCAATCACATGACCCTGAAGAACTTAGTGATTTGTACATGGATATCACAGAGGATTTATCTTATGCGCAAACTTTTTACAAAAGAAGAACAGTACGTGTTTATCTGAATGGATTGGCACAAAGAGTTTACACTGGGGTGCATAAACAAAAATCGGATTCACGTGGAAAGTTATGGACAGTCTGGACAAAATCGTTACCTCTCGAGATTTATCGCTCACGGAAAAATCTATTATTTGCGCTGATTACCTTCCTTATTTATGCAGCTATAGGCGCATTCAACACACATATTGAACCCAATTTTTTATCAAGTGTGGTTGGAGAAGGTTATGTTCAAAGAACACTGGATAATATTGCCAATGGAAATCCTCTTGCGGTCTATCAACAGGATGATCAGCTGGGGATGTTTTTGAATATCACGACCAACAATTTGAAAGTGGCTTTTCTTACTTTTTTTGCAGGCTTTTTTCTCACATTGGGGACACACCTTTTACTTTTTTACAATGGGGTGATGCTAGGGTCCTTTCAATATTTTTTTCACACTAAAGGATTATTAATCACCAGTTTTTTGGGAATATGGATACATGGAGCGTTTGAAATATCTGCAATTGTACTAGCTGGTGGAGCGGGTATTACGGCTGGCAATGGACTATTATTCCCCCATAGCTATACGCGCCTTCAGTCTTTGCAGTTGTCAACTAAAAGAGGTCTTAAGATTATGATGAGCCTTATACCTTTCATCATTATGGCCGGATTTCTTGAGAGTTTCGTTACAGCGAATTATCAAGAACTTCCAGATTGGTCTAAGTGGATATTGATTCTTTTCTCATTTTCTTTGATTCTTTTCTATTATGTTTTGTACCCAATTTATGTTGCTCGAAAACATCCCGAATTAATAGCGAATGAAGAGGTTGTAAATGTAAAACCGAGAAAGAAATTTAGCTACTACCAAATTCGAAATATTGGTGAAATTTTAACGGATAGCACAAGAATCTATCGTGCTTATTTTGCAATTTTCATGAAGGCAATATCCTGGACTGCACTGCCGCTGGCTCTTTCATTAGTTGCCTATCAGGGTTACAATCACTACGATCAACAGCAAACAGAATATTGGTTTGATTGGGCAAGTCAATTGGAGATGATGCTCGGTTACAGTTTTAATAATTTGGGAGATTATCTTGTGATTTTTGGATGGACATTGGTATTCACGCTAATTTATGTCTCTGTATATTGGGCAATGGATGCCCAAGAAAAAGCATTTAGTTGGAATTCGTTCTGGTCGTTCACCCGCAAAAAATTTCTTGGGGTTTGGCTTGCAAACTTAATACTTACAATCATTGTCTTTACTTCTAATTGGGGCTGGATGTTCTTTTGGCTTTTGCTAATACCATTTGTATTATTGAACCCGGCGGTTGCAGCATTAGATAAAGGACCATTCCGTAAATTATGGAGTAAAGGGTTTTTTGTAAGTACTAAGCACTGGGGAAAATCTATCGTATTATTGATCATTTTGATCATCATTACTTTCATTGCCATGCAACCAATCGCATTTATATTTAGTATTCATGAAGGCTGGAATGACGAACCTCTCGTTCGAGACCTTTTGGATATGATTACCGGTTTTATAAAAAGAGTCACTCAGATATACACAGACGATTTTATTTTCCCTGCAAATATTGTCAGGCAATTGTTTTATTTGTTTTATATATTCTTCCTAATGCCATTATTGGTGGTCATTACTGGCCTTGGATTTTATAATGTTCGGGAGGCGGAGGAGGCTACGGGTCTGAGAAAGGAATTTGAATTGTTTGGTAAGCGCAGCCGATTAAGAGAAACAGAAACAGACTTTGAATAGGCACATCATACATATTGTGCTTTATTTTCTCTTGAATGTTTCTTGGGGACAGTCCTTAATCGAAAAAAAGTGGAATCAGGAACAACGTAAAATTGAATATCGAAAGGGAGAAAAATACAATGGACCAGAAAACTGGTACGGTTCATATCCCGCAGAGCTGAATTCAGATCAAGTTTTTTTTGACCCATCGTCATATTCATCTCGCAACACAATTAGATATGTTCCAAAGGATATCAGTCAAGATAGACAAAAAAGATATGCTGGCTTCGAACGTGGAGGAAGTGGGGGCGATGCTAGATATGAACCATTTATTAAACGACCCGATCCAATAGAGATTGACCCGATCGATATTGACACACCGGATATTGATTTGCCGGATATTGATGCTCCTTCGATAAGCCCAACCTTTTGGAAAGCTATTTTGTTTCTAATAATCTTTGCTGCAGTAATAAGCCTATTGTATTTATTTCTCAAAAACCGTAAGCCAACAGATAAAAAAGTACTGGTTGATTTAGAAGACGATTGGAACCCTGAAATTATTTCTAAATCAGAGCTAGAATTAAGGTTAGAACAGGCGTTATTACGAGAAGATTACCGCGAGTGTGTGCGAATCTACTTTACATTTATTCTCAAAGAACTATTCGGATTGGGCTGGTTAAGGTGGAAAAAAGACAAAACAAATCATCAGTACTCATTAGAGTTGAAAGGGAGGCCAGGTAGCCTTAAGTTTGATGAGGCGGTTCGTATTTACGACGTTGTATGGTACGGAGAATATGAACTTAACAGGGATGATTATGAACTCGTTCAACCGGTTATGAATGAATATTATCAAGAATTGAAGAAACGTGGCGATTAAGCAAAAAATCATATTAGGTTTGGTGGTAATTGTCACGATGATTTTGCTTGTTTGGGCGTTTTCAGGTAATGGCCAAAGGTCATCAAAAAAAGCTACATATATTTCTTCAAATTGGTCTAAGAAGTTTCAGCTAGGGGATAAAAGCCCATATGGTCTTTATCTTTTCGACAGGATATTAGATGCATATCAGGACACAAGTGCCAATAGGCAAGCGGTTTTTAAATGGAGTGAAATAGATACGTCTAAAGCCTTCTTTGAGAATCCAAAAACCTTCTTGTTTGTAGGTAATTATTTTGGGTTGCACAATAATGAAATGGATTCCCTAATGGCGCACGTAATGGCTGGTTCGGATCTTTTTATAAGCTATAATAGTATCACAGAGAATTTGTTAAGCTATCTATTTAAAGATTATCAGATGGAGTTCGATTATTCAGAAAGCATCAATGTATATTCCGATACAGCGAGATTCGAAATGGTTAACATTTTTCAAAATGATACGATCGCCGGAGAATGGTTCGGTTACGGTAACCTAACGACTGTTGCGAAACATACACCACTCTCGAGCTTCATGGAACTGGAAAGCTTCGTTGTATTTAATCACGGAAAAGGAAGAGTTTATCTGCATACAATCCCAAAGGTTTTTCAGAATTATCAATTGAAAAGGGAGCAGGGTTTTGGTTATTTATCATTTGTGTTGTCTCACTTGGATCAGCAGCGAGACGTCTACTATTTGGAGCTGGCAAAATTATCAGATAAAATAGGGGAATATGATGTTGATGATGAATCTGGCACGAAGGCAAAAGAAGATACCAGTTATTTACGATTGATCTTTTCTAGCCCAACGTTGCTCACAGCTTTGTTGCTTTCTCTTTTAGGCGCGCTATTATTTATAGTTTTCCGTTCGAAGAGATTGCGGCCAGTTGTACCTTTTGTAGAACCAAAGATGGACATGACCATTGCTTTTACGGATACAATCACCTCAATTTATTATGCAAAACGCAATCCATACGGCATACTAAATCTTATGAAAAAGAATCTGTACAATGCTGTACACCGGTACTTTTATATTGATTTGTCTAATCGCAAACACAAAGAGGTTGAAGTATTAGCAGAAAAGACAAGTATTCCGGCAAGGGAGATCAGTGAATTATTAGCAATACTCGAAACGAAAGAAGTATCTTCTGTATCAGATACCTTTGTTGCTGAAGCCCAAAAGAGACAAAGATCTTTTTATCGAAGGGCAGGAATTATTCCAGATACTGTTTTGAGTAGCACAAAGGATCGAAAATTGGTTATTCGGAGGGGCCTTCTAATACCTGGGATATTACTTTTAGTTGGATTAATAGGGATAGTTCTAGGCCTTTATTTTTTGACAGCCGCGTTGGCTCTGGGAATAATCCTATGGCCGATAGGAACAGCTCTTTCCCTCTTGGGAGTAGCAAGAATAACACGCCCGTATATAGTGATTGATGGAGGAAAGATTAAAATATTTGGAAGTATCTATACAAATCATGAATTTGAATTAGAGGGATTAACAAAAATTGAACAAATAAGAGGAGGTTCTCGGCTCCAATTTGGAGAAAAGAGTATAATGATTTATCACTGGGAAATGGGAGCGTTTGAAGTTGAGCAGTTCAAATTATTCCTTAATAAACTAGAAAAATAAAATGCTATGAATGAAGAAATGAATGAACACGATTCGAATCAGGAGAATGATGTAGGGGGTAAGGAACAGGATTCAAGTAAATATATGCCTCAATTCAACAGCTCAGAGCTTTCGGCGCCTATTGATAATTCTGAAGACAGGAATGCGGAGTTCGAATTTAGTCGAAAAAATGATGATCTAATTTGGGTTGCACAGAAGGTGAATGATGTGCGTGCTGAACTCGCGAAATTTGTTATCGGTCAAAACGAAATGGTTGAGTTATTACTTACCGGGATTTTTGCTAACGGGCATATTTTATTGGAAGGAGCACCTGGTGTAGCTAAAACTCTATCTGCAAAAGTGCTAGCAAGGTCATTAAAAGTTGATTTTTCAAGAATTCAATTTACTCCTGATATGATGCCCTCAGATGTGATTGGAACATCTATCTTCAACATGAAGGATTCACAATTCACATTTAAAAAGGGTCCAATATTCTCTAATATCGTGCTGATCGACGAGATCAATAGAGCACCTGCAAAAACACAGGCGGCGTTATTTGAGGTAATGGAGGAACGCCAGATTACATATGATGGCGTTAAGTATCCAATGAGCTTTCCGTTCTTGGTTATCGCTACTCAAAACCCGATCGAGCAGGAAGGAACATACAACCTTCCCGAAGCACAGCTTGATCGTTTTCTTTTCAAGATTAAGTTAGATTATCCTCAATTGAATGAGGAAGAGCAAATCTTGCACAGATATAAAAACAATATCAAATCACCAGAACTTGATGCAGTCAAGGGAGTATTCTCGGCAAACGAAATTTCGAAGGTACAGGACGTGGTCGAAAAAGTAATCATTGAGGATAATTTGGTTAAGTATATTGCTGCTATTACAAATAAAACAAGAAGCCATGGAAAGATCTATTTGGGAGGTTCTCCAAGGGCTTCTTTATCTATAATGCGATCATCAAAGGCAATTGCTGCTATACGTGGGCGTGATTTCATAACACCGGATGACATTCAGTTTGTTGCGAAACATGTATTAAACCATAGATTGATTTTGACTCCAGAGGCTGAAATGGAGGGAATTTCAGCAGAAGAGGTGATCAATGAGATTATTCAAACCGTAGAAGTGCCAAGATAATTGAAATATCTAAAAAACATATATCTCACACGTTGGTTTTTTACAACATATGTCACGGTGATTATTCTCTATGTAGCTGCCTATGTTTTGCCATTCCTTAGTAATGTTGCAAACGTTGTTTTGGCTTCGATAGCTGGCCTGACTTTATTAGATATATTAGTTGTGTTCTCATCCGCGCAGCCATTAACCGTTCGACGCAATCTAACATCTCGCTTAAATTTGGGTGAAAAGAACTTGATTTCGCTCGAGGTTGAAAACAATTCTAAGCAACCAATTAGTTTTACATTAATTGAAGGTTACCCAGTTGAGATGCAGGAAAGATCTGAGAAGTATGATGCCACTCTTTTACCAGGATATGGAAAAAAAATCATCTACACGTTTACCCCCAAGAAGAGAGGGGAGTTTATTTTTGGTAACGTTCATCTAAGAATACGATCGATATTTTTTTTGGTTTTCCGCAAGATTGAAATACCCTTGGAGCAACGGGTGCGTGTTTATCCATCCGTCAAGGAAATGAAAAAATATGAGCTACTTGTATTTAAGCAGCAACGAACAAGTATTGGGATAAAACGAATAAGAAGACTGGGGAACACATCTGAATTCGAACAGATCAAAAATTATGTTCAAGGCGACGAAATAAGAAAGATCAATTGGAAAGCAACGAGTCGCAAAAATGAATTACAAGTCAATCAATATCAAGAAGAACAATCACAGCAAGTTTATTGTATAATCGATAAGAGCAAAAGTATGGAAATGGATTTTAATGGTCTTTCCATGTTGGATTATGCTATCAATTCAACGCTCGTGTTTTCTAACATAGCATTGAGAAAGGGTGATAAAGCGGGTTTGATAACATACGCTGATAAGATTGGGACAACTATCTCTGCAGAGCGTTCAGGGGATCAAATGAGAAGAATTCAAGAGGCGCTTTACAATCAAAAAAGCCTCTTTAATGAATCTGACTTCGAGTTGCTATACAATACAATCAGAAGAGTAATAAAAACAAGATCATTGTTGGTACTATTTACCAACTTCGAGACCGTTTTTGCGATGCGAAGAGCACTCCCAATGCTACGTCGTTTAAATCAAAAACACGCTTTGGTGGTTGTTTTCTTTCAAAATACGGAGTTGCAGCAATTAGCGTATCAGCCTGTTCAAAATAGTCAAGAAATGTACCAGGCAATCGTTGCGGAAAAAATGATCAGTGTTAAGTCAAGTATTGCGAGGGAACTTAACCAGAATGGAATAAATACAATTCTCTCTCTACCCCAGGAGCTCTCCGTAAATACGATTAACAAGTACCTTGAGCTAAAGGCAAAAGGCTCCATTTAGGCATAAAAAAAGCCGGAATTTACCTGGCTTCTAATTATTGGAGCTGGCTATTTATTCACCCTTAAATGTCCATTCGGTAACGACATCAGAACCGAAAATAACTTCAGATTGTCTTAATTTAAGATCTTTGTTCTTCAACATTATTAAATCATAAGTACCGTCTGTCAAACCAAGATTAGTGAGGATCAACTTAGTTTTATCTTCATTGAATTCCCAGTTTCCATCGTCTGAAATAGTTCCCAAACTACTTATGTTTGAAACTGTAACAGATCCATTTTTTTTGATGTCCCATTTAGTTGTTGCGCCAGAAACCATAACAGAGCTGCCATTTATAATATTTGAAGTTAATGTCCATGTGTTCACCAAACGTACCTTAGCGGGAAGCAGGCTGAAGTTGGCTCCTTCTTCGTATTTATCACATGAAGTAAGAGTAAAAACAAGTGATAAAAACGCAAAAGAGGCATAAAAGATTGATTTTTTCATTGATTTAAATTTATGTTTAATGTTGCTGCAAAAGTAATTAATTCTTCATGTGTAATAATTTGCCAAGTGTTCAATAATGTTCTAACAGAATGTGCCGCCTTGGAGTATTTAAATGATGAGCGGGAATAATATATTCATGAACAAACTGTAAACATTAATTTGCTAAATCTAAATTTGATTATAACTATTATCCTTCTCGGGTAAAGCGAGATTTCCATTATCTTTGCTTGCACTCAAAAAACAGGGTATGGATATCAATGAACAATTAATTGAAAGAAGAAAGGCCTCAAAAAAAGGAGGTGGTGAAGCTCGGATTGAAAAGCAGCATAGCCAGAAAAAACTTACTGCTAGAGAGCGCATAATCTCACTATTGGATGAAGGAACTTTTCAGGAGATAGGAATGTTTGTTGAGCATCGGGCTACATCTTTTGGATTAGATAAAAATAAAATACCGGGAGACGGAGTTATTACAGGTTACGGTAGAGTCCACGGCAGACTGATCTATGTTTTCTCACAAGATTTTACCGTTTTGGGAGGATCACTCTCAGAAACGCATGCCGCAAAGATCTGTCGTGTTATGGACATGGCTTTAAAGAACGGTGCACCATTGATTGGCCTTAATGATTCTGGAGGAGCACGAATTCAAGAAGGGGTAGTTTCTCTATCTGGGTATGCTGATATTTTTTTCAGAAACACAAGAGCATCTGGTGTAATCCCACAATTGAGTGTGATCATGGGGCCTTGTGCCGGTGGAGCTGTTTATTCACCTGCATTGACTGATTTTGTGGTAATGGTCGAAGACACTTCTTACATGTTTGTGACGGGTCCAAACGTTGTGAAGACGGTAACCCATGAGGAAGTAACTTCAGAGGATCTTGGAGGAGCGAAAGCACACGCAGAGAAGTCTGGCGTTAATCATTTCACTGCCGGCAATGATGTGGAAGCATTGAAAAAAGTACGTGACCTTCTTACCTACATGCCGCAAAACTGCAACGAACTCGCACCTGAACCTACTGTGTTTGAATACAACGATTCGAAACGATCTACAATTGGCACCATCTTACCTGAAAACAATACGTTGCCCTACGATATTCGCAAGGTAATCGATTGTGTGATTGATGATAAAAGCTTGAGAGAAGTGCATGAAGATTATGCCAAGAATATTGTTGTTGGATTTGCACGTATTGAAGGCAAAACAATTGGCGTAGTTGCCAACCAACCGGCTGCATTAGCGGGGGTATTAGATATCGATGCTTCACGCAAAGGAGCCCGTTTTGTTCGCTTTTGTGACGCGTTCAATATTCCGTTACTTGTATTTGAAGACGTGCCTGGATTCCTGCCTGGAACCGATCAGGAGTGGAGGGGAATAATTACACATGGGGCAAAATTGCTTTATGCTTTCTCCGAAGCGACGGTTCCAAGAATTACTGTAATAACAAGAAAAGCATATGGTGGAGCATATTGTGTTATGAACTCGAAGAGTGTGGGAGCGGACTTGAGTTTTGCATGGCCAACATCTGAAATTGCTGTAATGGGAGCGAAAGGTGCAGCTGAGATCATCTTTAGAAAAGAGATTGCGTCTGCTGAAGATGCTGCTATAAAACACAAAGAGAAGGAGGATGAGTATGCAGAAATGTTTGCGAATCCATATAGAGCTGCCGAACGAGGCATTATCGATGAGGTCATTCTTCCAGAAGAGACTAGAGATAAAGTTATTGCTGGATTCCGAATGCTTGAAAATAAAGCGGAATCATTGCCATTGAAGAAACATGGAAATATTCCATTATAAGTCTATTTTTGCACGAAATTTTCAATCCAAAAAATGTATAGATCACAAACCTGCGGCCAATTACGCACTGTAAATATCGGAGAAAAGGTAACACTAGCTGGATGGGTACAGAAATCAAGAGATCTGGGAGGAATGACCTTCGTTGACCTACGTGACCGCTATGGGATTACGCAGTTGGCGTTCAATATGGAGGAGAACAAAGACCTTTGCGAAAAAGCGAGAAAACTTGGACGTGAATTTGTGATCCAGATAGAAGGGGAGGTGATCGAAAGAGCCAGCAAGAACATGAACATCCCAACGGGAGAAGTTGAGATCAAAGTGTCTAAGCTGGATATTTTAAATGCTTCGAAAACACCGCCATTTACTATTGAAGATGAAACTGACGGGGGAGAGGATTTACGTATGCAATACAGATACCTCGATTTAAGAAGAAAACCTGTTCAGAATAAGTTGATGCTTCGAAACAAGGTGGCGTTAGAGACTAGAAAGTACTTAGATGATGTTGGCTTCTTGGATGTGGAAACACCTGTATTGATTAAGTCAACACCGGAAGGAGCAAGAGACTTTGTTGTACCTAGCCGTATGAATGAAGGACAGTTTTACGCGCTTCCACAGTCTCCACAGACATTTAAGCAGTTATTGATGGTTTCGGGGTTTGACCGTTACTATCAGATCGTAAAATGCTTCAGAGATGAAGATCTAAGAGCTGACCGCCAACCGGAGTTTACACAAATAGACTGCGAAATGGCATTCGTTGAGCAGGAGGATGTATTGAATACGTTCGAGGGATTGATCAAACATCTATTCAAAGCAATTCGTGGAGTTGAATTCGAAGGAGACTTCCCAAGACTTTCTTACGCGGAGGCTATGGAGCGTTTCGGTTCTGACAAGCCGGATATGCGCTTTGGAATGGAGTTCGTTAATTTGAATGATGTTGCACAAGGTAAAGGATTCAACGTATTTGATGCAGCTGAAGTTGTATTAGGGATCAATGCTGAGAAATGTGCTGTATATACAAGAAAGCAACTTGACGCTCTTATTGATTGGGTGAAACGTCCACAGATCGGAGCTAAAGGATTAGTATATGTGAAGTGCAATGAAGATGGAACATTCAAATCTTCAGTAGACAAGTTTTACTCGCAAGAAGACTTAAAAAAGTGGGCGGACAAAGCAAACGCAAAACCGGGTGACTTGTTACTAGTGTTGAGCGGAGGGTTGAATGCGACCAGAAAGCAAATGAACGAGCTCAGACTACACATGGGTAACGAGCTTGGATTAAGAAATCCAAATGTATTTAAACCACTTTGGGTAATGGACTTTCCATTGTTAGAGTGGGATGAAGATTCAGAGCGCTACCATGCAATGCACCACCCGTTCACTTCGCCTAAACCGGAGGACATGCACTTGATCGATACGGAGCCGGGCAAAGTGCGTGCGAACGCCTATGACCTTGCCATGAATGGGGTAGAGCTTGGTGGAGGTTCGATACGAATCCATGACAGGGACTTGCAGTCAAGAATGTTCGATCTACTTGGTTTCTCAAAAGAAGAAGCAGAAGCACAGTTCGGATTCTTGATGTCAGCCTTCGAATATGGTGCACCGCCGCATGGAGGATTGGCTTTTGGTCTCGACCGCCTAGTTGCGACCATGGGAGGATCGGAATCGATTAGAGATTACATAGCTTTTCCGAAGAATAACTCTGGAAGAGATGTAATGATCGATGCGCCTTCGCCATTGGATCAGGAGCAATTGAACGAACTAGGTATATCTATTGATTAAATAAATTTTAAATCTTGTTTAGAAATTAATGAGTGCAAATGGAGTGTTCCTAGACATTCAACTAGTACTATTTTAAGAGAGGTCAAATAGTTATCTTTATTTCAAAATTACCTGATAATGCACCCAAAACATCAAAACTTATCGATCTACAGCAGCCTAAAGCGAGAAAAAGAACAGTTCAAACCTCTAAAAGATGGAGTAGTTGGGATGTATGTGTGTGGGCCAACACTTTACAGTGAGCCTCACATGGGAAATATGCGAACGTTCATCAATTTTGACACGATCTACAGATACCTTTTAAAGCTTGGCTTCAAGGTAAAATATGTGCGAAATATTACGGACGCAGGTCACATTACGAACAGTGCTGGAGTATCTGAAGATAACATCGGTAAAGCGGCGAAACTGGAGCAAGTACAGCCATTGGAGATCGTTTACAAGTTTAACACGAAATTTCAGGAGTTACAGCGTGTATACAACATGCTCCCTCCAAGTATAGAACCTACAGCAACAGGGCACATTCAAGAGCAGATCGAGATCATTGAAAAGATCATCGAAAACGGTTTTGCCTATGTGAAGAACGGATCTGTTTATTTCGATGTGCGTAAGTATAACGAGAAGTACAATTACGGAACTCTGTCAGGAAGAAAGATAGACGAGTTAGAGCAGGAGACGCGTGAGTTGAATGCGCAAGATGAGAAGGAGTTTTTTGCTGATTTTGCGCTTTGGAAAAAGGCAAACCTAGACGATATGCAGATCTGGCGTTCTCCTTGGGGAGATGGCAACCCTGGATGGCACATCGAGTGCACCGCAATGAGCACAAAATATTTGGGAGATCAATTCGATATTCATGGCGGTGGTATGGATTTAAAGTTCCCGCATCACGAAGACGAGATCGCCCAAAACTGTGGTTCATTAGGATGTAACCCTGCGAGATACTGGATGCATGCAAACATGCTCAACGTAAACGGTCAGAAAATGAGTAAGAGCTTTGGAAACTACTTCTTGCCATTAGAAATTGTTAATGGAACAGCAGAACTATTTGATAAACCATACAGTCCAAGTGTTGTTCGATTCTTAATGATGCAGTCTCACTACAGAAGCACAATGGATATGACAACGAAATCACTGGATGATGCTGAAAAGGCACACGATAGATTTATGGATGCGATTGATCTGTTGGATAGTATTCCGGTTGGAACAAAATCTACTTCTGACGTAACAGCAATGATAGATGGATTCTACGATGCAATGAATGACGACTTCAATGCGCCGATTTTAATAGCGAATATTTTTGAAGCCGTGAAATACATCAACTCTGTCAATGATGGAAAGGCAACGATCACCAAAGAAGATTTGGAGCTCCTATCACATGAGATGAAGTCTTTCGTTTTAGACGTTCTTGGAATTGTTCCTTCTGCTGAAGGAGATGACTCAAAGTTGAAGGGAGTGATGGACCTTGTGTTGAACTTGCGTCAGGAGGCTAGAGCAAATAAGGACTGGGGAACATCAGACACCATCCGCGACGGATTGGCAGCTGCAGGAATCGTAGTGAAAGACTCTAAGGACGGGTCTACTTGGAGCTAGAAATTAAGTAAGTATTAGAAGTCTTTTTTGATTACTGTTTCTTATCTTGTAACCCTTACTTTTTAACCCTAAAATATTCAATGATATCTCCCGATATTGATAAGAAATTATTTTTGATTGACGCATATGCCCTCATTTTTAGGGCTTATTTTGCATTCATTAAGAACCCGCGAGTAAACTCAAAAGGACAAAATACTTCGTCAGCATTTGGGTTCACGAATGCACTGATTGATGTGATTAAAAATGAAAGGCCTACCCATTTAGCAGTTGTGTTTGACCCACCGGGAGGTTCTGTGACAAGACGTGAAGATTTTCCGGAGTACAAAGCCCATCGTGAAGAGACTCCAGAGGGAATTATTTCAATGATCGAACCGATCAAAAAGATTATCAAAGCATTCAACGTTCCCATTCTTGAGGTGAATGGATTCGAAGCAGACGATGTTATTGGGACATTGGCAAAGATTGCTGAGAAAAAAGGGTATCAGGTGTACATGATGACACCGGATAAAGATTTCGGACAGCTGGTAACGGATAATGTACGCATGTTCAGACCTGGTAGAGGAGGGAATCCCCCCGAGATATGGGGAGTAAAAGAGGTGTGTGAAAAGTTCGATATTGACAGCGTAGAACAAGTGATAGATATCCTTGGATTGCAAGGAGATGCTGCCGATAATATCCCTGGAATCCCGGGTATTGGTCCGAAAACTGCGTCTAAGCTTTTGAAAACATACGGATCTGTAGAAGGTATTATTGAGAACGTAGGCGACTTGAAAGGAAAGCAAAAGGAAAACATTGAGACCTATGCTGATCAAGGATTGCTTTCGAAGAAGCTTGCAACGATTATCACTGATATTGAGGTAGAGTTCGACGATGAAGATCTGAAGATGTGTGACCTGGATAATGACAAGGTAAGGGAAGTATTCACGGAATTAGAATTCCGTAATCTGATGCGAAGAGTGATTGGAGAAGAA
>JALRKF010000139.1 GCA_023254905.1 Crocinitomicaceae bacterium
CCGCCATTTTATTCATTTCAACTTCTTTCTCTCCAACGATTAGCATGAATGGAATCTTACCTATCTCCGCTTCACGTATTTTCTTGCCAATCTTCTCGTTGCGGTCATCAACGAATCCGCGAATATCGGAATTTTTTAATAATTCTAAAAGGTTTTCGGCGTATTCATTAAATTTCTCACTCAAAGGTAAAATTGCCAGTTGGTCGGTAGTTAACCATAGTGGGAACTCACCAGCACAGTGTTCAAGTAATACGGCTACGAATCTTTCCATAGAGCCAAATGGTGCTCTATGAATCATCACCGGTCTATGTTTTTGGTTATCTGCACCGACGTATTCAAGTTCAAAACGTTCCGGTAAGTTATAATCAACTTGTATAGTTCCTAGCTGCCATTCGCGCCCGAGGGCATCTTCTACCATAAAATCAAGTTTTGGTCCGTAAAACGCTGCTTCACCATATTCTACAAATGATTTTAATCCTTTCTCATTTGCTGCTTCAATAATTGCCTGCTCCGCTTTATCCCAATTTTCATTACTGCCAATATATTTTTCAGGTGCATTCGGGTCTCTCAAGGAAACTTGAGCTTTAAAGTTTTCAAAATCGAGTGTTTTGAATATATACAGCACAAGGTCGATAACTTTTTTAAATTCATCTTTGACCTGATCTTGTGTACAAAAGATATGTGCATCATCTTGTGTGAAACCTCTAACACGTGTCAGTCCGTGAAGCTCTCCTGATTGTTCATATCTGTATACTGTTCCGAACTCAGCAAATCGAGCGGGTAAGTCACGATATGATCGAGGCCTTGACTTAAATATTTCACAGTGATGCGGACAGTTCATCGGTTTTAATAAAAACTCTTCATCTTCATCTGGAGTGCTTATTGGTTGAAATGAATCCTTTCCATACTTAGCATAGTGTCCAGAGGTTTCATAAAGCTCTTTCGCTCCGATATGTGGGGAAATAACTTGATCGTATCCTGCTGAGCGTTGTGCTTTCTTTAAAAAATTCTCCAATCTCTCCCTTAAGGCAGCACCCTTCGGTAACCATAGTGGTAGTCCTTGTCCGACTCTTTGGGAAAAAGTGAAAAGATCCAACTCCTTACCAAGTTTTCGGTGGTCACGAGCTTTCGCTAGCTCCAATTTCTCCAGGTATTCAGTGAGTTCAGAATTTTTCGGGAATGTTACTCCATATATGCGCGTAAGTTGTTTTCTGTTTTCATCTCCACGCCAATATGCACCTGCAATTGACATGAGTTTTACAGCTTTGATGAAACCCGTGTGTGGAATGTGTGGTCCACGACATAAATCTGTAAACTCTCCCTGAGTGTAAAAAGTTATTTCTCCATCTTCCAATCCATCAATAAGTTCTAGCTTGTATTCGTCATCTTTTTCTGTGAAATACTTAATAGCATCTGATTTCGAAATCTCCTTTCGAATGAATTCGCTCTTTTGCTTTGCAAGCTCTTTCATTTTTTGCTCTATCTTCACTAGATCTTCTTCATGAATTTCATAATTCATGAAATCAATATCGTAATAGAATCCGTTCTTTATTGGGGGACCAATAGCAAGTTTTACCCCTGGATAATGAAACTCAATTGCTTCCGCCATAAGATGAGCAGAAGAGTGCCACATGGTTGACTTTCCTTCGTCGTCATTCCAAGTTAATAACTGAAGTGTGGCATTTTCGTTTATTGGACGATTAGCATCAATCACTTCACCATTCACTTTAGCAGATAAGACATTTCGAGCTAGTCCTTCGGAAATACTCATTGCAATATCCATCGCAGTAGTTCCTCGCTCCATTTGTCTTACCGACCCGTCCGGTAACGTAATTTCTATCATTGGTTTTAATTTAAGTCAACAAAGATAGCGATAACCAATTCAAAATAAGTGCATGCAAAGATTAATTAATCTACACATCATATGTTTTAATTGAATCAAAAGCAGCTCTGAAATTAACAATCAATAGAGAGCTTTTACAACTGGTTCTCCTCCCGTTTACCGAATATTAATTAAATAGAGCAAAATTGATTTTTTTGTTATGTTTAATTTTTCATTGCGACTGCTGCTATTTCTATGAAATTCTTCAAAAATCCATTTCTCTTTTTTACAATCGCTTATATCCTCGGATTGCATGTTAGGTTAGAAACGAATTTATTCGCAACGATTTTATTCATTTGTAGTGCCACAGTTGTTCTTTTAACAATATTTCGAAAAAGGATATCGAAGATTCCTGCAATTTTTCTTTTGTTATTTCTAATTGGATTTTTAAGGGTAGACAAACAATCTGTTGAATTACCAAGTAATTCTACTGTTACTTCAATTATTGAGATTGTAGAACGCAAGAATACTTCCAAAGATTGGGATCAATCGATTGGTATAATTCACTCTGTTCGTGATCAAGGGGTTTATAAATCTATAAACCAAAAAATCCTTTTGTATACAAATTCTGATGTGCTAAGAGAAGGAATGCAGGTACTGGCGATTCTTTCACCTAGAAAGATCCAAAACACCTATAATCCGGGAAGTTTCGATGCAGAGACCTATTGGATGTCAAAAGGGATTTCTCATTTGGGGTTTATTACCGATGAAGATTTCAGTTTGTTAGATTTTCAGCAAGTTGGGTTCTTTAAGAGATTCACAGATGCAACACGTACTTACATTATTAATGTGCTGGATGAGTTTTCAGATGATCATACTGGAATTTTGAAAGCTCTTTTACTCGGTGAAAAAGGAGATCTTAGTACTGAAATTAAAGACCAATTTGCTAATGCAGGAGCCATGCACTTGCTGGCAGTATCTGGTCTACATATTGGAATTATTGCGTTTCTATTATTATTTCTTTTTGAGCAATTCCCAAGAGTTCTATCTAGTTTGACAGCCCATATTTTAGTGGTTATAATCTTATGGATTTATGCTATTCTTACCGGACTGTCGCCATCTGTAACAAGAGCTGTTCTGATGTTCAGTTTATTAATTCTTTCTCGATTAGCAACTGGTCAGTATGATCCTGTTAATATTTTATTTTTTTCGGCATTTATCGTTGTCTCCTTTGATCCCTTGGTAATATATGACATTGGTTTTCAATTATCTTACCTTGCAGTATTAGGCATCTTTATATTCCAACATCGTTTTGTGGCACTCATTCCTTTTCGCAGCAAGGCTTTAAATTGGTTTTGGCAGGGAACTTGTATTGGTATTTCTGCTCAGTTAGCAACTGCACCATTATCACTATATTATTTTCATCAATTCCCGAATTACTTTGTACTTAGTAATCTTGGTATAATGCTTATTTCTGCGATTTTAATGTTTACCTCAATTATTTATGTCGTCACTTATCAGTTAAATTTTTTGAAGGTTGTTCTGCTTTTTGTGCTAAGCATACTAATCTCAATTTTAATTCAATTTATTGCTTGGATAGACGGTTTACCATGGAGTGTTGCAAGGGGATTTGAGCTTCATTTCGTTCAAATATTGATTTACTTTCTTGCAATATTATTTCTTCTAAATTATAAAAAGTCAAAATGGTCTAGATTAGCGGGAATTATTGCAGTTTTCACTTTTATTGTATCCATTCAAACTAGTCGATATATAAATCTAACTTCGGAACATTTGATCATTGTTAATAATGACAAACCAATGGCCTTTTTAAGAGTTAATCAAAAAACGCTCTGTCTGACTGCGGAGCCTGAATTGAGAAAAAAGGATCAAATGATTATCAAAGACTATGTCAAAATTTATCCGAGTGAATTAGAATATTTGCTACTTGAACCGAATTCCAGTTTCATGGTGGACGAGGAGATAGGTCAATTCAGGATAGAAAGGAATAATGATGGTATTCATTTTTTTATGAATGAAACTAGAATTAGATTGTTAACCCACGAAAAGAACTCTAATGATGCCACTATTTCGTCTTTTACAGTGGGTATGCCTTACATTAAAAATAGAGTTGATTTTCAATTGATAAATGGAGCATTCACAATGAGAATATGAGTTAACTAAAATATCACATTGCAATTATGCGAATAAAGGTTAAATTGGGGCTCTCCTTTGAAGATTAGGTTTATGTTTAGGATGAGATTTAATATTCTATTTTTCACTTTTTTGTTCTTCACTGGCAAGATTTTTTGTCAGGTTAATCGAATACCCAACAGTATATATCCAAGTTCAAGTATACCTGATTCCCTATATGTATTAAATGATTTAATACATTCGGATGAAGAACTTTTTGTAATACAAAATTTACAAGGCTTACTTTCAAAAGAAAAGCCAATGATCTTTCGAGATAGAGGTTCAGGGAGTTCGATTTGGCTAAATGATATGAGTCAAAACTATGGTATCGTTACCATTGATCTTTACGATACAAATCTTGTCCAATTATTAAGCGATTTTAAGGACGACTTGAACGGATATATCTTATGCAATGCATTTGATGAATCTAGTAATGTGGCTCTTAGTATTTCTGGAATTACTGGTGCAATTCCTGTTCCCGAAGAGTTAGAACAAATAGCAATTTCAGCTGGTTTGGGGCTATTTCTTGACGTCAGAGATAAAAATTACGATTGGGTATTGGATAATTACGATGATCAACTTTCAAAGGATGTAATAATTTATCAAAAAGAACAGAAGGGACATTTCCTAGGAGATTATGGGATATTTTCCAATGCCTTCTACTTTTATGACGATATACATGGTGATATTACGAAAAGGGCATTCGGTAGGATGAATTCGAATTCAGTTTTATTCGGATGGGGAGATGATGAATATCAAACAATTCGTAAGGCCTCGGAATATGGAATAGGAGTCCATCCAGCAGATTGGGCGTTTAACTTGTCTACTTTAACAAATTTGAATGCCACAATAGCTCAAAAAATACCTGTATTTCGTGATACAGTGACCATTCCAAATACTCATACTGTTTGCTTTTTAATGTCTGATGGGGACAATATTCAATGGATGTTAAACCTCTTTGCTGACGATACGAGATGGTTTGGTAGTACTAACAGGGGGCAAATGCCGATAGGGTGGACAATTCCCCCAGCTCTGGCTGAACTAGGTCCTTCAGTCATGAATAAGTTATATGACATGGCTGAGAATTCTGCTCAAGGCAGAGATTATTTTGTTGCTGGCCCTTCCGGAAATACATATAATTTTCCAGACTTCTTTTCTGATAATGAAGGTCAATGCTCAATAATGAATGAGTATCTCCAGGTGAGTGATTTGAATATTGTTAATATACTAGGTAATGATGATAGCCCATTGATCATCTCTCAATTTACTGAATTAGAGGAAGTTGATGGCGTCTTCTACTATGACTACGGAAATTACAGTAAAGGACAGGGAAAAATCTACTGCGATAGCTGGAAACCAATAATTCAATCGCGTTATAATTTATGGGGAGGTTTTGAAACAGGGTTTTCTCTCGCGAATAAATTGAATGCTTTACCTCGTGATCCTTCAGAGCAAGATGGATATTCTTTGATAGCCGTTCATGCTTGGTCTAATAGTGTTGATAGCCTCTTATTTGTAAATAGTTTACTTGAGAACGGAGTTAGAGTTGTATCACCCGATGACTTCGTGTATTTGGTTAAAAATAACCTTTGTAGAGAGAATCCTGAGTCCATAGTATATCCTAATCCAACGAGTGATCTAATTCATATTCAATTTTCAGAAATGATAGAAGTTGTTTCTTTGCGAGTAACGGATGTATTGGGAAGAGAAATTCCATCGACATTTAATTCCAATGTTAGCGCTAATGCAACTTATATCGATATTGATATTGATCCCGATGCTCAAGGGATTTATACTATTCAGGTCATAAGTAACAAATCGAATTATAAAATTGAGAGAGTAATTAAGCTTTAAAGTCAAATTATTCGCTTAAAGATCAGTTTGTTTTTACAAAAAAAGGCTCCTCTAATCGGAGCCTTTCTGCAAGTAGAGATTACCTCTATTTATCTGTTTAACATTACTGGCATAACCAGCATTAGGATGTCCTCATTCTCTTCCTGTTCTGCGGGCTTTAACAATCCCGCTCGGCTCGGTTCCGACATTTCAAGACGAACTTCAGTGGTATCTATATTACCCAACATTTCCATTAAGAAACGCGAATTAAAACCAATCTCCATGTCCTCTCCTGAATAATTACATGTCAAACGTTCATTTGCCTCGTTTGCGAAGTCAATATCTTCGGCTGATAGCGATAGCTCAGAACCAGCCAACTTCAACTTTATTTGATGCGTCGTTTTATTTGCAAAAATTGATACACGCTTGATTGAACTTAAGAACTGCAGGCGATCGATCAAAAGCACGTTAGGGTTTTCTTTTGGGATGACCGCTTCATAATTTGGATATTTACCATCTATGAGGCGACAAATTAGAACCATATCACCAAAAGTGAAAACTACATTCGAATCATTGTAATCTAATTGAACTTCTTCTTCGCCATTCAAATTTGTTCTCAGCAGGTTCAAAGGTTTTTTTGGTAAGATAAAAGAAGAGCTTCCAGTTGCTTGAGAATCTATTCTGGTGTAACGAACAAGCTTGTGTGCATCCGTTGCCACGAATGTTATATTCTCAGGTGTAAATTCGCAGTAAACGCCACTCATCACTGGTCTCAAGTCATCAGTTCCTGTAGCAAATAATGTTTTATTGATAGCATTTAGAAGGATGTCTCCCGAAAGCTTTGTTGAATTTGGACTTTCGATTGAAGGAGTTTTCGGGAATTCGTCTCCATCGAATCCCACCATTTTGGATTTTCCATTATCGTTAACAAATGAAGTTTGACCGATTTTAGTACTTAGTATCATTTTATTTTTTAATTTTTATATCTACGTTTACCCCAGATGCTAAATCTAATTTCATTAAAGCATCTACAGTTTGTGGTGTTGGTTCAATAATATCCATCATTCTAATGTGTGTTCTTAATTCAAAT
>JALRKF010000144.1 GCA_023254905.1 Crocinitomicaceae bacterium
GTCTATGGAAAGATTCGTGGCAGTACTTCTTGAACACTGTGCAGGTGACTTCCCGTTGTGGTTAACAACAGACCAGGTGGCGATTTTACCGCTTAGCGAGAAATACAATGAATACGCTGAAAACCTTTTAGAATTATTAAAAAATTCCGATATTCGCGGATTCGTTGATGACCGTAACGAGAAGATTGGCAAGAAAATACGTGAAGCGGAGATAGGTAAGATTCCATTTATGCTAATCGTCGGAGAGAAAGAAGTTGAAATGAATAAAATGGCGGTCAGGCAGCGAGGAGAGGGTGATTTGGGTGTGATGGAAGTAAATGATTTTGTGAAACTTATAAATGAAAAAATAGAGCAAGAGCTCGCTTTTAATGCTTAAATAACTGGATGAGAAGACCAAAAAAGAAGTTTGTAAGAAGAGAACCTACAGAACAACACAAAATAAACGACAAGATCACGGCAAGTGAGATTCGATTAGTAGGGGAAGGAATAGAACCACAGGTTATGTCTTTAGATAAGGCACTGAAATTTGCAGACGACGAGGGTCTTGATCTCGTAGAAATCTCTCCAAATGCAGAACCTCCTGTTTGTAAGATTTTGGACTATAGAAAGTTCCTTTACACACAGAAGAAGAAGCAGAAAGAGTTGAAGGCAAAGCAAAGTAAAGTAGTGATCAAAGAAATCCGATTTGGACCAAATACTGATGATCATGATTTTAATTTTAAGCTGGCTCACGCACGAAAGTTCTTAGAGGAAGGAAGCAAGCTGAAAGCGCATGTATTCTTTAGAGGTAGAACAATCGTTTTTAAAGATAGAGGAGAATTACTTCTGCTTAAATTAGCTCAGGAACTAGCAGATGTAGGTATTGTAGAGCAAATGCCGAAGATGGAGGGGAAACGCATGATCATTATGATCAACCCGAAAAAAGATAAGAAATAAGAAGTTGAATATAGAGTAAATTAAAATTTAGAGAGATGCCAAAAATGAAAACTAAATCTAGTGCAAAGAAGCGATTCACTGTCACTGGAAGCGGTAAAATCAAAAGAAAGCATGCTTTTAAAAGTCATATTCTTACGAAAAAGACAAAAAAGCAAAAGAGAAATCTTACTCACTCAGGTTTGGTTCACAAATCTGACGAGGGTAATATTAAGGAACAATTGTGCATGAAGTAATCCGAAATATCTCGGATCATTCACAGGTTTAGTAAATGTTTAACCAAGTAATGAGTACCCAAGACATCTGAAACATTGATGCACTTTTTATTAAAAAACTTAAAATTATGCCAAGATCAGTAAATCACGTTGCTTCCAGAGCTCGCAGAAAAAGAGTAATGAAGCTTTCCAAAGGTTACTTTGGAAGAAGAAAAAACGTATGGACCGTAGCGAAAAACGCTGTAGAAAAGGGTCTGTTGTACGCTTATGAAGGACGTAAGCAAAAGAAAAGAAACTTCCGTTCACTGTGGATCACACGTATTAATGCGGGTGCTCGTACATACGGAATGAGCTACTCTCAATTCATGGGGGCCTACAACAAGTCAGAAATGAAAATGAACCGAAAGGTACTTGCGGATTTAGCAATGAATCACCCGGAGGCATTTAAATCTGTAGTTGAAGCTATCCAGAAGTAATTAAATAAATCTCTATATTCATATAAAGGCCTCGAATTATCGAGGCCTTTTTTTATAACTACATTATAGAATACCATTCTTTAATCGAAATTTCAGAAGATTGCTTCAGATCAAGAAAATTAACTCCAAAAATTAATTTTTCTCTAGATCCGTTGCTCCCGTTAGGTCGCTCATGAGCAGTTAAGAATAGTTTTATCAGAAAAATAAGTTTGTTTAATTATTCTGATTATATGTTAAACATAATTAAATATTTTATTATATTGGTCTCAGAATTTTATTAGAGTCGTCGAAAAAAATAACAAAAACTCTCAAAAATTCTCTTACAACAAAACCGACCTAAATGTTTATGGAGTATCCGAAAATCCAGAAAGAGTAGGAAAACTAAAATTATTTATTATGAGTAACGTACTATTAACCGGTGACTTTCAAGCGATGTTACCAAATGACTATGTAGGATTTACATTTTTCGTTGGCTGTATGGCTATGATGGCTGCTTCAGCCTTTTTCTTTTTATCTATGAACTCGTTCGACCGCAAATGGAAGACATCTATTTTGGTTTCCGGTCTTATTACTTTCATAGCTGCTGTTCACTATTACTACATGCGTGATTATTGGGCAGGTTCGGTTGCGGCTGGTGGTCTCGAAGGAGGAGAATCGCCTACCTTCTTTAGATACGTAGATTGGGTTCTTACAGTTCCGTTAATGTGTGTAGAATTCTATTTGATATTGAAAGTAGCAGGTGCCACGAAAAATCTGATGTGGAAACTGATAGCTGCTTCTGTAGTAATGTTAGTTACGGGATACTGGGGAGAAGCAGTTGCTATGGAGCAAGCAGCCTTGTGGGGCGGTATTTCCGGAGCAGCATATTTTTACATAGTTTATCTAATCATGTTCGGAGAAGCAAAAGAATTAGCAACAAAAGCCGGTGGAAGCGTATTGAGCGCTCACAATATGCTTGTTAAGTTTGTTCTTATAGGATGGGCAATTTACCCATTAGGCTACATGATTGGAACAGCAGATGGACAATGGTATTCTTTCATGGGTAACATAGGAATAGATATGAATGTTGTTTATAACATTGGTGATGCTATAAACAAAATAGGCTTTGGTCTGGTTGTGTATAGTTTAGCAGTAGCTTCAACTTCAAAAGATGCTGCCTAGATAGATCAATATTTCTTAAAGGCGGAGCAATAATGTTCCGCCTTTTTTATTCTACGGATAAGAGGTTATTTTGTAATCCTATCACTATTCGAAGTAATAATTATAGAATTTTCAATAGATAAATATCTTTAATCAAAAAAGGGTGGTTCTTAAGAACCACCCTTTTTTATATACTTCCAACGAAATGGAGATTTCTAACTTCTTCGATTACTTCTTATCGTCAACTTCTTCGAAGTCAACATCAGTAACCTCATCCTCTTGGTTTCCTCCAGAACCCTGAGAACCTGTTCCAGCATCTGCACCTCCATCTGCATTCGCAGCGTTATACATATCCTGAGAAGCCGCTTGGAAAACCTCATTTAGCTTATCTATAGCTGGCTGTAGGTTATCCATATTTTTTGCCTCAAACTGAGTTTTAAGCTCTGCGAGAGCATCTTCAATAGGCTGTTTTTTCTCAGCTGGTATTTTATCTCCGTATTCTTTCAGCTGGCGCTCCGTCTGAAAGATCATTGAATCAGCTTTATTAATCAGCTCTGCTTGCTCTTTTAGTTTTTTATCTGACTCGGCATTTGCTTCTGCCTCAGCTTTCATCTTCTCAATTTCCTCGTCTGATAATCCAGATGAAGCTTCAATCTTAATCGATTGTTCTTTACCGGTTCCTTTATCTTTTGCGGAAATATTCATAATTCCATTTGCATCGATATCAAACGTTACTTCAATTTGTGGTACTCCTCTTGGTGCTGGCGGAATATCCGTCAACTGAAATCTACCAAGTGTCTTGTTATCGCCTGCCATGGAACGCTCACCTTGAAGCACATGAATATCTACAGATGGTTGGTTGTCTGCAGCTGTTGAAAATACTTCAGACTTCTTCGTAGGGATAGTCGTATTCGAATCTATTAGCTTGGTCATTACACCTCCCATAGTCTCGATACCTAAAGACAGAGGGATAACGTCCAGTAAAAGTACATCTTTCACTTCTCCTGTAAGCACTCCTCCTTGAATCGCAGCTCCAATTGCTACAACCTCATCCGGATTTACACCCTTGGAAGGATCTTTTCCAAAGAAACTCTTGACTGCATCTTGTATAACTGGAATTCTAGTTGAACCACCAACAAGAATTACCTCATCAATATCACCAGTTGATAGACCCGCGTTTTTCAAGGCAGAACGACAAGGTGCGATTGTTCTCTCTACAATCTCAGCAATTAACTGCTCGAATTGTGCTCTCTGAAGAGTACGAACAAGATGTTTTGGCACACCATCCACAGGCATAATGTAAGGAAGGTTAATCTCTGTGGATGTTGTAGATGATAACTCTATCTTAGCCTTCTCAGCAGCTTCCTTTAATCTTTGAAGTGCCATTGGGTCTTTTCTCAAATCTAGACCTTCGTCTTTTTGAAACTCCTCAGCCAACCATGTAATGATTGCATCATCTACATCATCACCACCAAGATGTGTATCTCCATCCGTAGAGAGTACTTCAAATACGCCGTCTCCAAGCTCAAGAATCGAAACGTCATGTGTTCCACCTCCAAAGTCAAATACAACGACCTTTTGATCTATTCCTTTTTTATCTAATCCGTAGGCTAATGCAGCTGCGGTTGGCTCATTGATAATACGTTTGATTGTTAGTCCCGCAATTTCACCAGCTTCTTTTGTCGCTTGACGCTGTGCATCATTGAAGTATGCTGGCACAGTAACTACTGCTTCAGTTACTTCCTGACCAATGTAGTCCTCAGCGGTTTTCTTCATTTTCTGAAGTACCATCGCTGAAATCTCCTGTGGAGTGTACTTTCTATCATCAATAACAACTCTCGGGATGTTATTATCTCCTTTAACTACTTCATACGGAACGCGTCCTACTTCTTTTGCTACATCATCAAAAGATGAACCCATAAACCTCTTAATCGAGTAAATGGTTTTTGTTGGGTTTGTAATCGCTTGACGTTTTGCCGGATCACCTACCTTTCTCTCTCCTCCTTCAACGAATGCAACTATTGAAGGGGTTGTACGTTTGCCCTCTGAATTTGCAATTACAACAGGCTCATTACCCTCCATGACGGAAACACAAGAGTTTGTAGTTCCTAAATCTATTCCTATAATTTTTCCCATTACTTTAATTTTCTATGTTCAAAAAATCAGTTGAGAACAAACAGACAAGTTCTGTACCAATAACTATATCACACAAAAAAACTGACATTTTAACAATTTGACCCCTGAAACTGCCTTTTCAATTGACTAATTGGCAGTCAATATGGCAGATTTAATCGAGTGCCTTGTAGCTCTTCTCACTCATCTCCAATAGTTGCTCGTACTGTTCAGGTGTTAGATCGGAGTGATAATAGCCTATTGGATTTACTGCTTTATTATTCTTCAATACTTCGTAGTGAAGATGTGGCCCTGTCGACTTGCCTGAAGATCCAACTAATCCGATAAGGTCTCCTCTTTTAACTTTCTGTCCAACTCGTACTTTGAACGCGCTTAAATGAGCATATCTAGTTTTGTAACCAAAACCATGATCAATAATGATTTGTTTTCCATATCCCCAGCGTTTGCGTTCTACCAATTCAATTACACCATCACCGGTTGCATACACCTCTGTTCCTATATCGGCGGTAAAATCCATGCCAGAATGCATTCTTCTTGTTTTGTAAATCGGGTCTATACGATAGCCGTAACCAGATGCTAGCCTTTTTAAGTCCGTGTTTCGTACAGGTTGAATAGCAGGAATACATGCAAGCATTTTCTCTTTATCTTTCGCAAGTTGAATAAGCTCCCTAAAGGAAAGTGTTTGGGCGTGTAAACGACGCTCAAGTGCATCAATTGATGAGGCCGTATTGACAAGCAATTTTGAATTTGGAAGCTTCCGGAGATAATTGTATTTATCACTTCCTCCGGCACCCATTCTCCTCAACTCTTCAGGAAACTTATCAGTGTAGAGGGCCATTCGATAAAGATCCTCATCCCTTTTTTCAATATCGTCCAATACATTATTGACTAAATCAATGTCTGAGCGCATACGTATGACCTCAGATTCATACTTCTTCAGATCAGCTTTTAGTTGCCTCTCTTGGGGTGATTCCATGCTACTTGTGAAAAATAATCCGAATAGTAACCCCAAAACAATGCTCGGTGACAGCCAAAGTGACAATCGAAGAACTCTTTTAACAAAACTGAGATCCTCTCTTTCATATGAAAGAGTCTTAGGGTTATATCTGAACCTTTCCTTGCGCATGCGGCTAAATTACAGATAATAAACTCTTGAATGTGTTAAGAAATCTAAATGATCTAGATTTATTTAATTTTGCTTCATGCGCCCAATGCTTATTTTTGTAACAACTTTCCAAGTTCTATTAACCTGTGGACAATGCAATGGCTCCCTCTCTCTTTGCAATAAGCAATACAGCGAGGTCAGCTACCTCACAACTCATAATGCATATAATTGCAGCAATAATGGTTTTAATTTACCTAATCAATACTTATCGATAACTGAGCAATTAAATTTAGGGGTACGAGGTTTCATGATTGATGTCTATGACATATTTGGAACTGTCTCTGTCTATCATGGTACATTTGCTCTAGGCTCTGAGCCCTTGAGTGTAATATTACAGGAGTTTAATACATTTCTGACAGCGTACCCAAATGAAGTATTAACTATCATTTTAGAGTGTTATGTTTCTTCAACTGAAATAGAAGTCGAATTTTCAGGTGCAGGGTTACTTAATAAACTATATAGCCATAATGAGGGGAGTCCATGGCCCACGCTGCAGCAATTAATTAATGATGGTAAAAACATTGTTTTGTTTACTGATCAAAATGATGCATTACCCTCACAAAATTGGTATAATTATATGTGGACCAATATGGTTGAAACGCACTATTCAGTGGACTCACCAAGCTTATTTACACATGATTTCAATCGAGGAGATTCAATAAACGATTTATTCATATTCAACCACTTTGTAACTGACCCTGTTTTTGGTGTTGGTTTGGAGGCGGAAGCTTCTACAGTTAATGAATTCAACTTTTTAATGGACCGTATAGTTGAAAACTATAGTCTTAAACAAAAGTTTCCAAATTTTATAACACTTGATTTTGTGAGTATTGGTGATGGATTACAGGTTGTAAACGATCTTAATCAAAATGGATTGAAAACAAAAGAAATAGATCGACCAATTATTAAAATTTATCCTAATCCTACCTCTATGAAATTGTATCTAGACGTAATATCTGATAAATTAAACGAAAGATGGGATATTTCCATAAACGATATTTCTGGACGTTCTTTATATCTCGAACAAACATCAAAATTTAATTCACAAGTTATAGATGTGTCTGAGCTTGATAGAGGTTATTACATACTCACTATCAGTATGGATAACAATATTTTTTACTCAGAGAAAATTATCCTGAAATAGCTTTAAACTCCTATCTTCGCAGAAAATAAATTGATAGATGATAGAATTTTTAGAAAAGGATTTTTACGGCAATTCCATACAGAATTGGGTTATTTCTGCTGGAATCTTTCTGGGAGCTATAATTGTCGCCAAAGTGCTTTATTGGTTTATTGGCAAATACGTTAAGAAAATAACTGAAAGGACGAAGACAAATCTTGACGATATCCTTATCGATAATTTAGAGGAACCTGTTATTTACGGGCTCGCGATAATTGGTTTTTATTGGGGATTTCATCGGCTATACTTCGGAGAACAAGTTGATGACTTTTTTGATCATGTATTCACAATAATTTTCGCTCTAAACATCACATGGTTGATCGTTCGTGTGGCCGATTCATTGATCGAAGAATACGTTGTCCCCTTAGTTTCCAAAACTGAATCGGATCTTGATGATCAATTACTCCCATTACTGAGAAAATTGTTGAAAGCAATTATCTGGGCAATGGGTATCATAATTGGACTTAACAATGCTGGTTTTGATGTCATGGCATTAATCGCCGGATTGGGTATAGGAGGTTTAGCACTGGCTCTAGCTGCTCAGGATACTGTTAAAAATATCTTTGGAGGGGTGATGATACTTTTGGACAAACCTTTCAAAATTTCAGACAGGATAAAGATGGATGGATTCGATGGTATGGTTGAAGAAATTGGAATTCGTTCTACACGAATCAGAACTTTGGAAGGGCGATTAGTAACTATTCCCAATATGCATTTCTCAGATAATGCAGTCGAAAATGTATCCAAAGAACCCACCAGAAAGGTAGTTTTGAATCTTGGATTAACCTACGACACTACTCCCGAAGGTATGCAGAAGGCTATGGATATTCTCAAACAAATTATTTTGGATCAAACAGGTGTACAAGATGATTGTTTAGTCTCATTCAATACATGGGGAGACTCTTCCATGGGGATCCTATTCATTTATTACATCTCGGATATGGATAATTTGCTACAGGTTCAGACAGCCGTCAATATGGCCATTCTGAAAGAATTCAATGAATCTGGACTTGAGTTCGCATTCCCATCAAGAACAGTTTACAATAAGTAGAAATTTTATCAGATGACAGTCTCAGCAATCAGAAAACAATTTTTCGACTATTTTCAGTCCAAAGGACATGAGATCGTGCCAAGTGCACCTATGGTAGTGAAAGACGATCCAACGCTGATGTTTACCAATGCTGGAATGAATCAATTCAAGGATTATTTCCTTGGAAACAGTGTGCCAAAAAAGAGACGTGTCGCTAATAGTCAAAAGTGCTTACGTGTTTCTGGAAAACATAATGATCTTGAAGAGGTAGGTGTTGATACATATCACCATACAATGTTCGAAATGCTGGGAAACTGGTCTTTTGGAGACTATTTTAAAGAAGAGGCAATCGAATGGGCTTGGGAGCTTCTAACAGAAGTTTTTGAAATTCCAAAAGAACGATTATATGTTACAGTTTTTGAAGGCGACCGTAATGATGGTGTTGAAAGAGATGAGGAATCTATTGAGATCTGGAAAAAATACATCGCTGAAGATCGCATCTTACTTGCTGATAAAAAGGATAACTTTTGGGAGATGGGGGATATTGGCCCATGCGGACCTTGTACCGAGATTCATGTAGATCTCAGAACTGATAATGAACGCGCTGAAGTGGATGGTAAATCCCTTGTGAATGAAGATCATCCTCAAGTAATCGAGATCTGGAACAACGTGTTCATGGAATATAACCGAATGGCGAACGGATCGCTAGTACCGCTTCCAGAGAAGCATGTTGATACTGGAATGGGTCTTGAACGTTTAGCGATGACATTGCAGGCAAAGCAATCCAACTACGATACTGATTTGTTTCAAAGTCTTATCGGATTTCTTGAGAAGATCAGTAATCAGAAATACGGCGACAAAGAAGAAACAGACATTGCTTTACGTGTAATCTCAGATCACATTCGTGCCATTTCATTCTCTATCTCAGACGGTCAGCTTCCATCGAATACCGGCGCTGGATATGTTATCAGAAGAATTCTGAGAAGAGCTGTTCGATACGGATATCAGACACTTGGATTGAAAGAGCCATTCCTATATAAGCTGGCGAAGGTTCTTGGTGAAGAAATGGGAAATCATTTCGAGGAGTTGAGAAAGCAGATGGAATTGATCCAGAAAGTGATCCGTGAGGAAGAGCTCAGTTTCTTCAGAACACTTGATCAAGGTATTAAACGAATCGACAATGTAATTGCGGACTGTGGGGTGAAGGGAAGTGATATGGTAGATGGTGCAGTTGCTTTCGAACTTTACGACACTTACGGATTCCCAATTGATCTTACGTCTCTGATCGCAAGAGAGAATGGTCTTTCAGTTGATGAAAAAGGGTTCGAATCAGAATTGTTAAAACAAAAAGAACGATCAAGAGCAGCTACGGCGATAGAAACAGATGACTGGGTTATTTTGTTAGATGATTCAGTTGAGGAGTTCATTGGTTACGACCATCTTTCTACGAATGTGAAGATCGTTAAGTATAGAAAGGTTACCCAAAAACAGAAGGAACTGTTTCAGGTTGTGTTTAACTTAACTCCATTTTATCCTGAAGGAGGTGGACAGGTTGGTGATACGGGTTTTATCGAAGTAAATGGTAAGAAAAACGACATTATTGATACTAAGAAGGAAAACAACCTCATCATTCATATCATGAAGGACCTTCCGGAAAATACTAGTGCTACATTCCTGGCATCTGTTGACGAAGGAAAAAGAGAACGTTCTGCAAAGAATCATAGTGCCACTCACCTATTGCACAATGCATTGCGCGAAGTGCTTGGTGATCACGTTGAACAAAAGGGTTCACTTGTTGCTCCTGATTACCTGAGATTTGACTTCTCTCATTTCAGCAAAGTAACAGATGAAGAGCTTGATCAAATCCAATGGAAGGTACGTGAGAACATTCGTCAAAATATTGCGCTTGATGAGCACAGAAATATTCCGATCGACAATGCAATGGACATGGGAGCTATGGCATTATTCGGAGAAAAATACGGAGACACAGTTCGTGTGATCAAATTTGGTAATTCAGTAGAGTTGTGTGGAGGAACTCATGTGAAAGCGACAGGTGATATAGGGTTATTTGTCATTACCTCTGAATCTGCAGTTGCTGCGGGAGTTCGCAGAATTGAGGCAATCTCATCTGTAAAGGCCGAAGAATACTATCAGGAAAAAGCCGACATGCTGGATGCTGTGCATTCGACATTGAAAAACCCGAA
>JALRKF010000154.1 GCA_023254905.1 Crocinitomicaceae bacterium
AGGGCGAAAACAATAAATAAAACTCTCATAGATTAATTTAATTCAATTAAAAATAATGTCTTCTGGGTTCAAAAATAAATCACATCATCGGATTAACATTTCTTTAACGACTAATATTCGCTAAAGATGCCTTTTTTCGCAGAGAAAAAGCTTGAAAGGGCAAACAAAACGTAGGCTAAAATCAATGCTGCAATACTTGTCCCAGTTACATCCATGTTGATATATAAACCACCGGCCTCAAACATACTATCCAACTTCAATTTGAATGGAATAAAAGTTAATAATCCAGTTAAAGATATCACGCCAAAGATCTTCACGAAATAGATAAAGAATTCTTTAACTAATAATTGTGGACTGTAGCCAATACGCAGAAGAGTTCTTACCTCGTACGCATTTTTAGTCATTAGCAACTGCATATATTGTATTAACACCAATCCTGAGACGAACACAGCTATGACGGATATTCCTAGTACCACCATAATCAAAGTTCCAACAACACTTTTCAATCTTGCTATAACCACTTGTGATTTTTTGGATTCAAGACCTTTCTTATTGAGAAGGTCTTCGAGTAGTCCAAACTCACTTTCATTTCCGGAAATCATCAACTGTGTTATCTTCAACTCTTTATCTAAAGCGAAATTGGTATTCCCGTAGTTCATAAATGACTCCGGAACGAGAACTGCAGAAACCTCATTCGTAAAGCCAACAATCCTGGCTTCAAATTCTTTTCGCTTGATTCCCTTAGATATCCTGAATTTAAATTTTACGTTGAGTGCAACCTCCTCAGAAACTTGCGGGATATCGCTTGCACTCATAAAAGTATTAAGCATTACCAATATATCTCTTGGCATAATGATTGGTACAAATTCATCTTGTTCTTCCCAGTCCCAATTTGAGGTATTGACATCTAGAAAACTACTGTCAACAGTTTGAATGAATGCATCAGTTTTGAATTCTGGAACTAGTGGGTCATCTGTTTGGAACCAAACTTTGAAGTTATTCGAAATTACAGGCTCCACATCATTAATAAAGGGATATTCTCGAAGTTTTTCGATTTCGCGTTCACTGAAGTCTGTTTTTGTTAGTCCAAGGGAACTTGAACTCGTCACTTTCTTCTGCACAATAATTGTATTTGGACCAAGAATTTCGGCACCCTTTCCGAATTCATTGACCTTTATGAGATAGTGAATAGAAGACACCAAAAAAGTGATACCCATAAAGGCACCGATCATTGCTATAATCAATTGCCTTTTATCTTGATTTTTAAATAAAAGTTTTTTCAACATAATTATAGTTTTAGCTCCTGATCGTAATGGAATCCGTGATCATCTCCTAGTGTGGTTAAAACGAAACCAGCTCCTTGCTCCAAAGTTCTTGCATTTATTAACTCAAGACATTTGGATGTATTTTCTTTATCTAAGTGTGAAAAAGGCTCATCCATAATAAGCCATTCGTAAGGTTGGCACAAGGCTCTCAATATTGCGACTCGTTGTTGCTGCCCCATTGAGAGTAAGCCACATTCCTGATCCCATTTATCGCCGATTCCTAAATAATCAAGTTTATCCTTTATTTCTTTCTCAGAAAAACAATTGGTAAGTTTATTTTTTATCAGAAGATTTTCTCTCACTTTTAATTTCGGAAAGATTTGAAGATCCTGAAAAACGACTGATATAACTTTGCTCCGTAATTCTGTCCATTCCTCTGGTGTGAATTGTTTTATATCATGACCATCGTAAAAGACGTTTCCATTATAATCATTGCGCAGTCCTATGGATGTAAGTGTGAATGTTGATTTTCCTTTACCACTTGAAGCGTTGAGAAGAATTTTCTTTCCTTTTTCTAAAAGGACATGATTACCCCATATACTATCTGTATTGTGACTAATTGTGCTCAACGGATGAGGTATTACATTATCTAGGGTAATATTCATAGGTTTTGCTTTTTGCCAAACAATTCAATAATCATACCATTTACATTTTGCATTGATCGTCAGATTCTGAAAGTTTCTCGATAATTTGATCTCGCATTTTTTGAAGATTACTAAAATTTATCCATGTGGCATTTTTATAGCGTTGAAACCATGTTAATTGTCTCTTAGCATAGCGACGGGAATTTCTCTTTATTAGATCAATCGCTTCATCAAGCTTTAGCTTATTATCAAAATAATCGAATAATTCCTGGTATCCAACCGTTCTTAGAGTTGTTAAATTACGCATGTTCTCAACCGATCTTGCTTCCTCAACCAAACCATTATGAATCATACTATCTACTCTACGATTAATAAGGTCATAAAGTTTTTCTCGTTCAAGGTCAATTACAAAGAATACACATTCGAATGGCCGAGGTTTGATTTCATGTTTTCTGAGAATAGAATATTTATTTCCTGTAAGGCGAATCACCTCCAAAGCTCTTATAACACGTCTCGAATTATTTATATCACATTGATTGAAATATTCAGGGTCTAAATTTTTTAGTTCTTCTTGAAGGTGCTGGATTCCTTTTAATTGGAGTTCATCGTTCAATATTTCTCTGGTTTCCTTACTAGCGGGTATATTATCGAGCCCGAAGCAAAGAGCATCAATAAAAAGCCCTGAACCACCTGTTAAAATAATATCACTATGCTTCTCGAACTCCTCTAACAACAGAGGGTAGGCTTCATTTGCGTACTCGGCGGCAGTTAGTTCATCTTGTAATTCGTGTGAATTAATAAAATAATGCTTAACGTTCCCCTTTTCACTTTGGGATGGTTTCGCTGTACCAACGCTAATTTCCTTGTAAAATTGACGCGAATCTGCAGAAAAGATAACAGTATTTAGCTCTTGAGCTAATTTTACACTGAGCGCTGTTTTACCGCTTGCAGTTGGTCCTGTTATGACAATTAGTCTCTTGATGTTTTTGTTTGTAAAAATAGCAAACTATCAATTATAGGTTTGTCTCCATTGGTCGTATCTTTCTACGACTTTTTCTACATACCTGTACGTATTTGTTCCACGCGTAAAACCGCATCTCACAACCTCATCTTGATAATAACGTTGTTTGGAAAGGTTCAATAGCATTTTCCCAACATTATCGTCCCACTTGTAAGGATCTAATTTAAATTTTTCGGCCAGTTTCTGAGCATCTTCGATATGACATCTTCCAGCGTTGTAAGAAGCAAGTGTAAATTTCAATCGTTGTTTCTCATCTGGAATTTCTTTCCATCGCTCCATGTCCGCTTTAATTTTTTTCGCTCCTCCAAGGATCTGAATCTCAATCGGTGAATCAGGAAATACACCATATGTTGGCCCGGTACTTGGCATAAACTGCATAATCCCATATGCCCCCCCAAATGAAACTAGTCCGGGATTAAATTTTGTTTCTTGATAACAGACAGCTGAGGTTAAACGCCAATCTATTCCCGTTTTATCTTCTGCATCCTTAAAATAATTATCAAATTTAGAGATGCTCTTTCCATTTAGGCTACTGTAATCAGAAAATGCATTTTTTGCGAAATGAGATTTCTCAAAATATTTTCTGTAAATATATCTGTATTTAGGAGTTTTTTTGAAATCTGCTAACCACTGATTAAGTCTGGATTTCAATAGGTGGCTGCTTTTGCGAAGGCCAAATGCAATTCTTTGATTCACAGAAATAGATAAATCGATATCTAAATTATTATAGAACCGTGAATTAACGATTGCAATATTTTCTTCTGTGATAGTATAATCTATGATACCCTCTGACACCATCTCTATCATTTCCTCACTACCGATAATTCCCGACGCTGCTTGAATATGAATAGTGTCACCAATTTCTTCCTGCATATTTAACAGGCGCTGATAATAGCTACTATTCTCCCATACATATACTTCTTTTTCGGCTAGACGAAGTGGATTGGTAATAACCTCTTTTTTCCATTCCTTTTCCTTTCGATTCATCCAGTCTTTCGGCTTTCTCTGAATAAGTACCTGATGCGTTTCAATAAATGGAGTAGAAAAATCAATTATTTTATTTCGTTCTCTCGTAATGGTATAATTACAGGCAATAAGATCCCCTTCATTTTTGTTTAACATTGGGATGAGATCATCCAAATTATTCACCATTTTCACCTCAAGTTGGACACCGAGATCTTGTGCGAAAAGGTTTAAAATTTCGTATTCAAAACCCATTTTTTTACCTCGATACATGAAATAGGTTGTGGAGCTATTTTCAGCAAGTATTGTAAGTTTTTCCTTATTAATTATTTCGGGTAAATCTAGAATATTTGCATTTTTATTTTTACCGTTTAGATCCTCTGCATGTTCCATAACGCAACTTCCCAATACTGCAGTGATTAATAGGATAAATATGAAAATCGGAAGTAATCTCATCGTATCTGTAAGATACTTCTTTTTGACGAAATTAAATTTATTAATTATTGAAGTGCTTATTGGCAGCTGACATAAAAATTCGAAAGCTATCGATAATGTCCTCCTCCAGTTTGAGGAATACTTCTGGTGCTTTGTAAAGCACATTATTGAATTCAATTCTATTGGAAAATCGATTACAAACAAATGTTAGGCCTTTAAAATCATCATATTGATTGATCCATCGACCAGGAATCATTTTTGAGAGTAAGAAATTAAATTCTTCACTGAAATATTCTTGTTCTTTCGGAACCATTAGATAAAATTCCTTGAGGTAATCTTCGAGAGTTTCGTCATGATAATCGGACCAGAATTTCGCGAGTAAGTGATCGAAGTAGAGATCGACTGCAATACCGGATATCTTTGGGAGTAACGGATAGAGTTTATGCAATAATTTACGTACGCACGGATGGTGATCAATATAATGATCTATTTCACGATGAAGGCGAATTCCCTCTTGAATTTTTATTGGAAATCTGGATAGATCACTTCCTTTAACAAAATCTCCGAAAAGATTATAATACATCAATTCGAAGTCATTCTTTGAAAAGTATAAATGACCGAGATAATTCATGCATTAAATATCATCAAAATACGGGTCAAAAAAAAAGTCCCGATTGGGACTTTTAATATTCGTCTTCATTGAATAGAAAGTCTTCCCTTGATGGATAATCAGGCCAAATATCCTCGATACTTTCGTAAACCTCTCCTTCGTCTTCCAGGGCCTGCAAATTCTCAACTACCTCCAATGGAGCACCAGTTCTTATTGCAAAATCTATCAACTCGTCCTTTGCCGCAGGCCAAGGTGCATCTTCAAGATATGATGCTAATTCTAATGTCCAATACATAACCCTTCAGTTTATTATAGTTTGTTTGCCGCAAAAGTAATTTTAATTTGAAAATATCCAAATAAAACAGTCATTTCTTTCTTAGATTGACTCGATGATTTATAAAATTACTAATCCATTCGGGGTTTCCATGGCGTCTCATTAACCTGAAGGTCTCTGGTTATCTTTCTTCCAAGCACGAATAGATAATCGCTTAGACGATTCAAATATTTCAGGCTGAGTTCTGGAATTTCATCATGATTAGATAACGCAACAACTTGCCTTTCTGCTCTTCTGCATACTGTTCTGCAAATATGGGCGGCTGAGACTGCTGGATGTCCTCCTGGTAAGACAAATGAGCGCATTGGCTCAAGTTCTTGATCCATTTCATCGATCAATTTTTCTAACAGAGATATGTCTTCAGATTTTAATGCCGGAAGCTCCATTTTAGCTCCGACCTCTGCAGCGAGTAAGGAACCTAATGTGAAAAGTCGGTCCTGTACTTCAATGAGTTGCTCACGGTACTTTGCATCAATCTCTTGATCTCTAAGAAATCCAATGAATGAGTTTAGTTCGTCCAATGTTCCGTATGCGTCAATACGTATTTCGGCTTTTGAAATGCGACTTCCACCAATTAACTGAGTAGTTCCTCCATCCCCCTTTTTAGTGTAAATTTTCATAATTATGCTTCCATTTGACTAATCTGTTTTCTTAAATTGGAGATGCGATTTTCTTTTCCACCCTGACGAAGATTGATAGCAGTTTCCGTATAAAATTCATGAATGTTTTCAAGGAATTTTAATTGAAAAAGGCACCACTCTTTATCCGTAAAACTTTGTCCATTCTCACCAAGTTCCTTTCGCAGTTTTTGTGAAATTTCATTGTAGTCAGGACGACCTAAGTAATCATGATCTGCATCACACATAATTTTTTCTAGTTGTGTTTCTGGGTCAACATCATACTTTGTAGCATTGATAATGTTTGTTATAATATCAACTTGCTGGGGGCTGTATCCAAATTCAGGTAATAATGAACGAGATACACCAATTGCAAAATTTTCATTTTCATGGTATCGGTAAACAAAGCCACAATCGTGAAGCAAGCAGGCTGTTCTCAGTAAGAACATATCTTGATCAGATACACCTTCCAATTTTGCATAACGGATGGCAGCCTTTTCAACATTTAATGTATGTGGTATATCATGGTATATTATGTTTTCTGGAAGAAGTGATTTGAGTCGATTTAATATTTGACGCCTCATCTGTTCGAAATCCATTGGTATTAACCCACATACAGTTCTTAACTCGGCACTTGCCATTTTTCCTTCTTGGTATAAACAATATTCAGACTTAATTTCTTGGAGATAAAACATGTCTATGCTTCCTCCACGTTTGCGAATATCTATCTTACCGCGTGATTCTAAATTAAAATATTCAGAAACTTTTTCTTGAATGCTTGACGTGATAGTTATTTCTCCTCCCTTCGAAACGGTTTCTGCTCGAGAAGCAATATTAACTGTGTCACCCCATACATCAAAGCTATACTTGCTATCTCCAATAATTCCTGCTACAAGCGGTCCGGAGTGAATACCAATACGCACTTCCCAAAAATCTCTTTGTAGAGCAAGGGCAACATCGCGTTGATCCTTCATGTAGTTTCTAATTTCTAGCGCAGCTAGACAAGCTCTCACCGCTGGAAGAGGTTCTTTTTCTGTTACCCCAGCCAAGGCCATGTAGGAATCGCCAATTGTTTTTATTTTTTCCAGATTGTATTTACTAATAATCTCATCAAATTTGGTAAAATAACTTTCTAGATTTCCTATGAGTTTTAGCGGATTAAGGACTTTTGCTTTTGACGAGAAATCAACAAAGTCAGTGAATAAAACTACACCTTGATCTATTCGTTTGGGGGTATATTTCCCTCCTAGTGCGAGGTCATGTAGGATTTTTTCAGGGAAAATATTCTTAAGTAGTTGGCCAATTCTTTGGTCTTTAAAGTAGAGAGTTTTGAATACTTCAATTTTAGTTCTTGTCAGATTAGGTTTAAATGGATAAGTAATATAATCAACTGCTCCATACTTTAATCCTTTTACAAGTTTTACCGAGGTTTCTTCTCTATTTATTAAAATGATATAAATATTGTCGACAATACTCTTCGTTCTCATCTCATTCAATAGTCCAAGCTGGTCAGAGTAGTCTTCAATATTTACAAGGATAATCCCAATTGCTTTCTTCTCTAGTATAGGCATGGCCTCAGATATTGTATCTGCAATTAGGATATTATTACCTGAACCGAGTAATATTTTCTTTAATTCACTTTGTACACCTAGATCGCTGTCAATGATCAATATGTTAACAAATCTTTCCACTATAATACAAGATCTTCAAAGGATACATTGTTGCCGCGAAGTTCGAGTAGGCGTTGGATAACCTCATCAACGGCAACATCGGGACAGGACGCACCAGACGTAATGATTATGCGTAATCCATCTTTGTTTGAAAGATAGTCTTTACGTTCAATTAAAGTTTTTGAGTGAATATTAAAAGAACGAATATTCTTCTCATCAATCAGCTCGGTCTTGTTGCGAATAAAAAAGGTAGGAAATTTACCCTCTAGTAATTCCACCAGGTGAGATGTATTACTACTGTTGTATCCACCGACAACAAAAGCAACATCAGCATTTTTATTCAATAGTTGTAAGGTAGCTGATTGATTATCGTTGGTTGCATAACATAGCGTATCTCTTGTATCTGCAAAGTGGTCTTTTATATTTTCTTCACCATATTTTTCTATCATTACTTGTTTGAAGTAATCTGCAATTCCTTGTGTTTCTGTCGCAAGCATGGTAGTTTGATTCACCACACCTACTTTTTTTAGGTCGTTTTCTGGATCAAAACCATTAGATGCGGTTGCGCCAAATTTTTCATTAAACTCACTTACTGGTCTTTTGCCTGTTATAAAGTCCGCTAATATTTCCGCCTCAGCCATATCCAGAACAATAACCGATGGACCATTTTCTTTACTGTGAGAAAAGGTAGCTTTTGTCTCTTCGTGATACTTTTTCCCGTGTATTATAATCGTATGATCGTCTTGCCCTAGTTTGGAGCTTCGATTCCATACCTTCTCTACGAACGGACAAGTAGTGTTGTATGTTACCGTGTCTATGCCTTTTTCTTCAAGCAATCCTTTTGTCTCTATTGTTGCACCAAAAGCTGGAATGATAACGATGTCATCTCCTGTTATTTCGCTCCACGGTATCAACTGGGTTCCATCTGTATCCTGAATAAATTTAATACCTTGACTCAATAAGTCTTCATTCACATCCGGATTATGGATCATCTGACTTAAAAGAAAAATACGCTTATCCGGATTATCTTGAATAGCATTGTATGATTTTTCAATGGCATTTTCAACGCCGTAGCAAAACCCAAAATGTCTGCTGATGATGAAGGTTGTATTGCCAATAGTGATCTCGGTAGGAGAGAAGTCCTTCTTTCTTGGATCATCCAGTTTTCTCTTCGCCTTTACTTTGCTGATGATGGGCGATCTGAAATAATGAGGGATATCGAATTTTTTCATCTTATCAAATGTAAAAAAAAGACATCGGAAACCCCATCTTTTCTCGTGATAAAAAGGGTACGATCAACGTCCCCCTATCTATACTAGTTTATGTAAATTATCTGGTCCTTTTTGATGCTTGACTTTATAGATGAATTTCAAAGAAATATTTAGATCAGTGCTTTAATCTCCGAAATAATTCGTTCTGCTAGCTCGTTGGCTGCGCTAAGGTCTTGGCTTTCAGAATAGATACGAATGATTGGCTCTGTATTACTCTTACGCAAGTGAACCCATTCTTTTCCAATATAGATCTTCACTCCATCCGTAGTGTCTACCTCTTTGTGAGCGTATTTTTCGGCAATGCTTGCTAAAACATTGTCCACATCGATAGAGGGAGTAAGCTCAATTTTATTCTTTGAGATCGTATACGAAGGATAACTGTTTTTCAATTCAGTTACGCTCATTTGTTTCTCAGCAAGGTGAGATAAGAACAACGCTATACCTACCAAAGAATCTCTTCCGTAATGTGACGCTGGATAGATCACACCACCATTTCCTTCACCACCGATCACAGCATTTTCAGCCTTCATTTTTGCAACAACATTAACTTCTCCTACTGCAGATGCAAAGTAACTTTGTCCGGCAGCTTCAGTAACATCACGAAGTGCTCTTGTTGAAGACAGATTTGAAACTGTCGATCCTGGAGTTTTCGAAAGTACATAGTCGGCAACGGCAACAAGCGTATATTCTTCCCCAAACATACTTCCGTCTTCACAGACCAATGCTAAACGGTCTACATCAGGATCTACCGTAATTCCGAGGTCTGCTTTTGTTTCTCTGATCTTGTCAGATAAGTCTGTCAAGTGCTCGGGTAATGGTTCCGGATTGTGCGGAAAATGTCCTGTTGGTTCGCAATATAGTTTGGTCACATTTTTTACTCCCAATGCATCCAATAAAGCAGGTACAAAGATCCCTCCTGAAGAGTTAACCGCATCAACTACTACTGAAAAGTTTGCATTTGCAATAGCCTCTTTATTGACCAATTCAAGGTTAAGAATACTTTCTATATGTTTAGATAAGTATGTATCGTTCATTGAGATAACACCTAGGTTATCTACTTCGGCAAAATCGTAAGCATCGTTCTCTGCGATCTCAAGCACCTCCTTGCCATCATATCCTGAAATGAACTCTCCCTTTTCATTCAAGAGTTTCAGGGCATTCCATTGTTTTGGATTATGACTTGCAGTTAAAATAATTCCGCCTTGCGCTTTTTCCATTGGAACGGCTATCTCAACAGTCGGTGTAGTTGAGAGTCCAAGATCTACAACATCAATACCTAATCCGATCAAAGTGGAGCTCACGAGATTAGAGATCATTTCTCCTGAAAGACGAGCGTCACGACCAATGACAACAGTTACCTTCCCGTTATTTCTATTCTTTAACCAAGTTCCATAAGCTGCAGCAAACTTAGTCGCATCTACAGGCGTCAATCCTTCATTCACTTTACCTCCAATTGTTCCCCTGATCCCTGAGATCGATTTGATCAATGTCATAGTCCCATATCCTTTTTTAGCCCGATCATCTTCATGCAGGCTACTGCGCATTCAATTCCTTTATTCCCGTGTTTTCCTCCTGATCTGTCAATTGACTGTTGTATATTATTATCTGTAAGCAAACAAAATGCGACAGGTGTGTTGTACTTCAAGTTCACATCTTTGATCCCTTGGGTTGCACCGTCACACACAAAATCGAAATGTTTGGTTTCTCCTTGGATCACGACACCAATTGCAACAACTCCATCCACTAAACCCTTCTCACAGAAGTATTGACAACCCAGTGGTAATTCGAAGGCCCCAGGTACGAATTTAACATGAATGTTTTCCTCTTTCACGCCATTATCCAACAGTGCTTGCTTTGCACCTGCCAACAAGTTTAATGTGATGTTATCATTCCACTCAGAAACAACAATGCCGATTTTGAAATCGGCACCGTTTGGAATAAAATCCTTATTATATTCAGATAAATTGCGATTCTCTGTCGCCATTATTTAATAGTCTTAAATTCAACGCGAGCGATGTATTTTTCAATGCTCATTCCTTTTGTGCTACTTGGATATTCATCCTTAATTTTTTGATAACACTCCAATGCTTTTTCAAAGTTATTGATTTCTTCAGCACATTGTCCGGCAGAGAAAAGTATCTCCGGCGTAGTATTTTCATTTGGATTGATTTCAGCAGCTTCAAGATAAAGATTTGCAGCTTTTTCATAATCTTTCAGTTCCGAATAGCAGTCAGCTTGAAGTTTCACTACTAGGCTAGAAAGATATGTGTCTTTTAAATTCACAGAGCTTAACTCGTTTAGAGCATCTTCAAATTCTCCTTGCTCCATTAACTGGCGACCCAACAGGAACTGAGATACTTCACCTCCAATTTTTCCATCGTATTGGTTTACGGCTGTTTCAAATTCTTCCATTGCAAGGTTTGTAGAGTCCATTCCAGCATAATTTAAGCCTATCCAATAGCTATTTTTTGAATCGTCATTCGCTGGCTTCCAAATAAATTGCCGATAAGCAAAAAATAGGATAGAAAGCAGTAGAATGCCTCCGACAATATATGTTGTCATTTTGAGCTTCTTGTTCGACTTAAATTCTTCTGCAATCTTTTGTCCTGATAAATCTTCTAACATTGTGTTTATTTAGGTGGACAAAAATAGGATTTTTTGACTTAATCCAGCATCCTGTGGTTAATAAATTGAGTTATTTCAGTTAATTTTGTTCGAATGCATTTGCAGGACTTACATCTCGTTAACTTTAAAAACTACGAAGAGGTTCAAATAGAGCTTTCTGAGGGGATAAACTGTTTTGTTGGGCATAACGGTGCAGGTAAGACGAATATCCTAGATGCAGTGCATTATTTGAGTATGTGCAAGTCGTACATGAATCCGGTTGATAAGCAAAATATTCGTTTTGAACATCCTTTCTTCATTGTAGCAGGAAATTGGAGGAAAAATGACCAGCAGATCAATATTCACTGCGCAGTTAAATCGGGAGCGAAGAAAGTCTTTCGAAGAAATAAAAAGGATTACGAAAAACTGGCAGATCACATTGGACAGTTTCCCGCAGTGATGATCTCACCATATGACAGAGATCTGATTTCAGAAGGAAGTGATTTGAGGAGAAAATGGATGGATGGGATTATTGCGCAGTTTGACCGTAAATACCTAGATGATATTCAACGTTATGCAAAAGTGTTGGTGCAACGGAATGCCCTATTGAAACATATGGCACAGCATCAATTGTTCGATAGGGAATCTATTGAGGTTTGGAATGTACAAATGGACGAGTATGCCACAAGGATCCATCAGAAACGGACTGAATTTTTGGAGGAATTTATTCCAGTTTTTCAGAAGCATTACAGTGCGATAGGAGATGAAAAGGAGGAGGTAAGCTTAGATTACAGGAGCCAGCTGGCGGGGCATTCTATGTCAGAATTACTTGAAATGTATGAACGAAAAGATGCACAAACAAGGTACTCCAACGCCGGTGTGCATAGAGATGATCTGATCTTTACAATTATAGGACATCCCGTCAAGAAATTTGGGTCACAAGGTCAGCAGAAATCCTATTTGATCGCGCTACGTTTAGCCCAATACGAATGGTTGAAGCGCCATTTGGAGATTACACCAGTTCTTTTATTGGATGATGTGTTTGACAAGTTAGATCACACGCGTGTAGAACGTCTCGTACAGCTTGTTAACGACCATTTCTTTGGTCAGGTGCTGGTAACAGATACAGACATTGACAGAATAAACCGTATCTTTTCAGAGACGGACTTAAGCAGCAAGATCTTTACAGTTGCGGAAGGTTCAATAAGTGAATTCAAACCTGTAGAAGTAAATGAGTGATCTAAAACGTACATCTAACGAGGATCCGTTAAAGGAAGTGATCGACCGCTGGTTGAAAGCATACAAGCTCGATGGTAAGATG
>JALRKF010000027.1 GCA_023254905.1 Crocinitomicaceae bacterium
TTAATCACAAATATTGTTTTTGTTACTCTTGGGTCTTACGGCTATCGTTCGATGATTTTACTTTTCCCTTTGGTGCTTCCATTCGGGATGATGGGAGTTATCAAACTTTTTGAGTCAATTCGAAGCAAATACTAGCTATTATGGTAAGGTTCGCCTTTCAAAATGCTAAAACCTCGATACAACTGCTCTAAAAAGAACAACCGTATCATTTCATGATTGAATGTCATTGAGGACAAGCGTAGCTTTCCATCTGCCTTTTCGTAAATATTCTTTGAGAAGCCAAAAGCGCCACCAACTGCGAAGCAAATAGCCTTTCCACCCATATTCATTTGGGATTGAAGATACTCTGCAAATTTTTCCGAATCGAAGTCTTTTCCTTTCTCATCGAGCAATATCAACCGTTCTCCTGGGTTAACGTACTTCAAAATGAGTTCTCCTTCTTTTTGTTTCAAATCTTCTTTAGATATTCTACCTATCTTTTTTAGGTCTGGGATCTCAATCTTTTCGGTTGGGATATAATGTTTTAAGCGATCGAGATATATTTTTTCACCCTCTTTGAGATAATTGGCATTTGTTTTTCCGATCGTAATGAGTTTTATCTTCATCAAGAATTAATTACATTTTGCAAGTTACGAAATGTGGCTTCAATTCAGAGTCACTAATACAGATTGCCTTCTCATTATGGTATGTTTTTTGTAAATTTAGAACAAGTAAAATTGCAATTGTATGAGCATTCTATATTCTTTCATTGTAACGTCTTCTTTACTCTTCAGTTTGGCTTCAATACCCTACAATGCAATAGAGGCCGCTTTTGAAACCGGCGATGCTGAAAAGATTGTATCCTTGGGTGAACAAAAGATGTTAATAAACATAAATGGAAATGAGGGAGTCTATGGAAAGACTCAAGCCATGCAGGTTTTGAAAAGTTTTTTTGATAGGAATCCATGTTCTGCCTTTCAATTTCAGTTCAAAGGCGATGCTTCCGGAAACGGAAGCTTTGCGATTGGCAATTATCAAAGTCAATCTGGTAAGTATAGGGTTACAGTTCATTTTAAAAAAGTAGGTGGCGATTTTAAAGTCGAAACATTGAATATTGAAAAAGACTAATACTTTAGCTCCTTTTTTTCCGACATCCTTAACTTTGCTTTATGATTGAAGAATTAATTACCCGTTGTCTTAAGGAGGACATTGGAGAGGGTGATCACTCCTCATTGGCTTGTGTTCCTAAAGATGCAAAAGGAAAAGCACATTTACTTGTGAAAGAATCGGGTGTTATCGCGGGTGTTGAATTAGCAGAACAAATTTTTTCTCAGTTTGATGAAACATTAAAATTTACACGCCTCATTGAGGATGGAACTAGAGTAGATATAGGCGACATAGTTTTTGAGGTAGAGGGTTCTTCAAAATCAATTTTGTCAACGGAGAGGTTGGTCCTAAATTTTATGCAGCGCATGAGCGGTATAGCAACGTTGACCAGAAAAATGGTTGACTTAATAGTCCATACGGATACTATTTTACTAGACACCAGAAAAACAACACCGGGTATCCGCTATGTGGAAAAGTGGGCGGTAAGAATTGGGGGTGGAGCTAATCATCGTTTCGGATTGTATGATATGGTGATGTTGAAAGATAACCATATCGATTACGCTGGAGGTTTGATTGAAGCTGTCGAGAGAACGAAAAAGTATCTCTCGGAAAACAAAAAAGATTTGAAGATCGAAGTGGAGGTAAGGAACATTGGTGAATTGGATAAAGCATTGAGTGTTTCTGGTGTAGACCGTATCATGTTGGATAATTTTACGCCAGCTGAACTTGCGGAGGCGTTGAAAAAGATTCCTAAACATATCGAGACAGAAGCTTCCGGTGGAATTACAGACGAAACAATTGCAAGTTATGCTGAGACTGGGGTTCAGTATATTTCTTCTGGAGCCCTCACGCATTCTGCAGGGAGTTTGGATATGTCGTTAAAAGCCAAATACGAGTTCTAGCTATCTAAAAGGTCGTCAGAAGATTTGTCCATTTCTTTCCTGTTTGGGCTTAGTAAAAGAGAGCCTCCTAGAATCACGAGTCCACCCGTAAGTATGTATACACCGAAAGGCCATCTCATAATAAAGAATACGAGGCCTGTAAAGACAATTAAGCTACCTACCCAATAAACAAAGCTGAAGACCGGATTATGCTTTCCAGACTCGAAAGAAAGCAGATTAAATAACAATGCCACTGCGCCTGCACTAATAAAAGTATATTTAGCTGTGATTAGACTAATGTATTGACGTCCAACATCTGCAAATAAGACTATTGCCATTAGAAAGGAAAGTGCAAATGCGACTCCCGCAATACGTTTGAATATTTCCAGCATTTGTTTTCTATTATCCATGACCGTTTTTTATGAAATCATTGATGTCTAGAAGAAAGTCTATTTCTTCCTCTAACTTATTTCCTATCACTATAACATTTGCTCCAGCTTCTTTATATCCTTTTAGTTGTTCAGCTGAATGAATCCCACCGCCTACAATGAGTGGTTTTCCCAGTTGTGAGACCTTTTCTACAACATTTTCAGGTATCGATTTTATAGCACCACTGCCTGCGTCCATAAATATTAATTCTTTTCCTGCTAGAATTCCAGCTTTGACAGTGTTTATGATGATCGATTCTTTTTCGGGAGGAATCGGACTTGTTTGACTCACGTACGCAACAGATGAATTTGTTCCTCCATCGATAAGCAAATACCCTGTTGATATAACTTCTATGTCCATATCAAAGAGGTCATTTGCAGCTCTGACATGATGACCAATCAGGAAATCTGGATTTCTTCCTGAAATCAAGCTCAAAAAAAGAATTCCATCTGCTTTTTCTGATATCATATGAGATCCTCCAGGAAAAATAATAACCGGAATGTTTGTATGATTCTTTAAAAGATTGATGGTTCGATTAAAGTCTTTTATAGATACTGTGCTGCCTCCAACAAAGAAATAACTTACTCCAGCATAAGAAGCTTTTTCAAGAAGAGGAAGTAGAGACTCTTTTGAATTGGATTTATCAGGGTCAATAAGGATTGCTATTTGTCCTTTTTTTGACCCTATATTATATAGTATATTTTTCAATGCGAATAGGTCCGTTATTTATCGATACAATGGTATTGTCTGAATCAAATATATCCAAATCAAGAAAAATTCTTTCATTCGGGTTTATGATTTGGCCTTTCCACTGGCCATCCTCATTGTTCAACAACAAGTCTGATTTAAAAATAATTTTTTTTCTTCCTGCAAGTTTGTACAGTGCTTCTTTTGCAGACCAAACTTTGGTCATTTCGATGTATGAAGTCGTATCAAAGATTTTTTTCTCCGATTCATTTAGAAACTTATCGAGCAGAGGGAGTATTTTCTGGCGATGTGTTTCAAGATCTAATCCTACACGGTACTCTTTATTTATTGCGATTCCTGCGTAATTATGTGTATGGCTTAAAGAAATATATCCTTCATTTAAAATATATGGTGCACCATGCGCGTCATAATAGATATGCTCGACACCGAATAGTTTGTGACGCAGTATTCGCGTTGCGATAAATTCCATTCTTCTCGATGCGCTAGAAAAAGAACTCAATCTCTTTATTTCATCTGAGGTTAGTTTGTCTAATTCATTGCGCGTATCAAAAGGTTCAAACTTTAGTAAATGTATATCTGTAGTACCAGATTTTAATATGGAATATTCACTATTCATCGATCAATACAAAAGAAAGAATTTTTAAACAATTTTCTTTAGACATGTATATTTCAATGGAATTTGATTTTGGAATGCTTGGGAGGAGATAGAGTAACTACGTAACTTTGTTAAAGAAAGTTAATAATACTCGGTTGATTTTTTTCAACAGAGGTCAAATAGGAAATTGATTTTTCCTATATTAGCGGACTTTCTGTGTAAAGTGCAGACACTAAAAAGTTGAATAAACAAACTACACTTATGTTACAAAAACTGAACTTTTTACTAGTAAGTTTCTTACTTACAATGTCTTACGGGTTCGCTCAGACAGGTTTGGGTACAATCAAAGGTATGGTATCGGATAAAGAATCGGAAGAACCAGTTTATGGTGCTACCATATTCATTTTCTCAAACGATATTCGTCAGGGAGCTGCGAAAACAGACTTCGATGGGAAATTCATTATCAACTCTGTTGAACCAGGAACTTATGACGTTGAGGTTCGAAATGAAACTGAAGGTTACAAACCACTTCGTTTGGAGGGAGTTAAAGTTACTTCGGATCAATACACCTTTCTTAATGATCTTACCTTAAGTAAAACAAGTGATGTTAAGGAACTTGAGGAAGTAGAAGTAATTGCTTATAAGGTACCTTTGATCGACAAAGATGGTGGTGCATCAGGTGCTACCGTAACAAGAGAGGAAATCGCGAGACTTCCTGTACGTTCTGCGGCAGCCGTTGCAGGAACAGTAGGAGGTGTTAATCAAAGCGAAACAGGTGCGATAAGCGTCCGTGGATCTCGATCCGACGCGAGTTACTTCTACATTGATGGTATCAAAGTTCGGGGTTCTTCAAACCTACCGAAATCAGCCATCGAAGAAGTAAAAGTGATTACAGGGGGACTTCCTGCTAACTATGGTGATGCCACAGGAGGTATTATCTCTGTAACGACGAGAGGACCATCTGCACAATATTTTGGTTCAGCTGAATATGTGACGTCTGGATATTACTTCAACGGACAAGACCCTGATGGATACGATGGTAAAGTATTCGGACTTGATAAATTTGGATACAACCTTTTCGAAGGAATGTTCTCAGGACCACTTTGGATGGAAAAAGACTCTACAGGTAAGAAAACAAGACCGAGACTGGGGTTCTTAGTCTCTGCCAACCTAACGGATAGACTAGATAGTAGACCTTTAGCCGATGGCGGTTGGCGAGTAAAGAAAGATGTAAGAGATTCTCTTCTTTCTAATCCGCTTCGCCCGACTCCTTCTGGTACTGGTACTTACCACAATGCGAACTTCTTAAGAATGGATGATTTCGAACGAGTTCCATGGAGAATGAATGCGAGAAATACAGTTATTTCCGGCCAAGCGAAAATTGATGTTAGAACAGGGCCGTCTGTGAACTTGACCTTTGGTGGTTCGGCGAACTACAGTTTCGGAAGTAACTACTCTTACGCCGGTTCACTTTTGAACTTTTCAAACTTTGGGGCATTCAAGTCGTTCGATTGGAGGGTGTTTGGTCGTTTGACTCAACGTTTCTCGAATAATACAGAAGGAAGTAGCTCAAAGATCAAAAGTGCATTCTATTCACTCATGGTTGACTACTCAAGATCTTACGATGAGAACTATGATCCAAAACACCAATTCAACTTATTTAACTATGGTCACGTAGGAACATTTACAACTACAAGAAGACCTTCTTATTCCCTTGATCCAAACAGCTCTGCTTATGTTCACGACGGATTTAGAGATGTTGTAGTTGACTTTACACCGTCACAAACGAACGCAGCACTTGCAGCGATTACTTCCCAGTACTACGATATCTATGCTGGTAATCCTGACGGAAATTATGAGAATCTATTCCAAATTCAGCAAGGTAATGCGCTACGTAACGGAGATGCTCCGGCCAGTGTTTATTCAATCTGGAGTAATATTGGAACTCCGTACAATGGTTTTGGAAAATTTGAAGCGAATCAATTCCGTGTAACAGGTTCAGGTTCAGTGAACATTGGAGATCATGCATTATCACTTGGTTTCGAGTATGAAAAAAGAACAGATAGAGGTTGGACTAGCGGAGACCAAGGGCCAATTGGTATCTGGCAGATTGCTCGCCAGCTGACAAATTTCCACATCACAGAATTAGATGAAGCTAGTGCAACGATTCAGGATTCGAATAACTTTACCTACATTACTTATGACCGCTTAAATTCAGGTTATGCTTCTCAGTCAGGAACTGGAATGTATGGAGGTCAAGGAGGAAATATTGATCCAAATACGGGTGAAGCGATCGTTGACAACCAAGCATTTTTTGACTATAACTTAAGAGAATATCTATACAGTCAAGGCTTGATTTCAGAAGGTGGAGCCGGATCACAATTTATAGACATCGATCAATACGATCCAAACATTTATTCCTTTGATATGTTCTCACCAGATGAGCTCTTCAATGGTGGGCAATCTTTTGTTTCTTATTGGGGCTATGATCATACCGGTCAAAAGGCGAGCGGTGTAACGGATATTCGAGACTACTTTAACGAGTTCGATGAAAATGGAAACTACAAAAGACACATTGGAGCATTTCAGCCTATCTATATGGCTGGATACTTGATGGACAAGTTTGCCTTCCGTGACATAGTATTCAACGTTGGTGTTCGTGTTGATGTTTTCGATGCAAACCAGCCAGTATTGAAAGATCCTTGGTTATTTTACGAAGCTAAGACAGTATCTGAAGCAAAAGCTGCTTTTATCGATGATCCAAACCAAACTTGGTTGTCAAATATCCCGACTTCAATGGGTGACGACTACGTAGTTTATGTGAATGATGTAAACAATCCAACTGCGGTTAATGGTTTCCGTAATGGTCAAGATTGGTACGATGCCAATGGTATTCAGGTAGAGGACCCGAAAGTTTTGAGAGGTCCTGCTGGAATTGCACCATGGTTAGTCGATCCTTCCCAGGAGACACCTACTGCAGAGGCATTTGAAGATTACAAGGCACAGATCAATGTTATGCCGCGTATTGCTTTCTCATTCCCAATTTCGGATGAAGCGTCTTTCTTTGCGCACTACGATATCTTAACGAAGCGTCCTACTTCAGGATTCCGTTTCAACCCTTACGAATATCAGTTCATCAATCAGAGAAGTGCGACAATTGCAAACGCAAATCTAAAGCCAGAGACAACTGTCGATTACGCAATCGGATTCCAACAGGTGTTGACAAGAACGTCTTCATTGAAAATTGAAGCCTTCTATCGTGAACAAAGAAACAATGTCCAGTTGCAGAATATATTTGAAGCATACCCAGCAACGTATAGCACTTTTGGTAACAGAGACTTTGGTACTGTTAAGGGTATGACAGTAACATACGATTTGAGAAGAACAGGTAATATCAGAATGAGAGCAAACTACACATTGCAATTTGCTGATGGTACGGGATCTGATGCGACAGATGCAGCAGGACTGATCAACGCCGGACTTCCAAACCTTCGTGCCATCTTCCCTTATTCATTCGATCAAAGACATGCGTTCAATGTTACAATGGACTATAGATATGGAACGGGTAAGGATTACAATGGTCCTATGGCGGGTAACTTTGAAATCTTAGGAAATACAGGATTGAACATAGTTTCTAACATATACTCTGGTTCACCTTATTCTGATCAGGTAACGATAACACCAGAAGGAGCTGGAGGTGGAAATACAGGATTGAATGGAACAAAGAATGGATCTAGACTTCCATGGTCTTACAGATTAGACCTGCAGTTGGATCGAACTTTCAATCTTGAATTTGGTAAAGAAGATAAAAAGAGAGTTACGTTCTTGAATGTTTATGTGCGTGTTACGAATTTGTTTAACCAATTCAACGTGATAAATGTATATCGCGCAACAGGAAACTGGGATGATGATGGGTATCTTGCTGCTGCAGCGAGTCAAACATCAATCCAGAATCAGTTGGATGAGCAGTCCTTCAGAGACTACTACACCATGAAAATTCAAAACCCTTTCAATATCAGTTCGCCAAGAACAATTCGTTTGGGTCTTAAGTTCGATTTTTAATTCATAATTAAAAGACATTATGATAAAGCAAATAATACCTACAGTACTCGGAACAGTAATATTACTGTGGTCGAATAGCGCCTTTTCCTATTACAAAGAAACAGAAACTACGCCTAATGGGAATAAACCAACACAGGCTCAAAATTCAGAAGCAAAGGGTGCCAATTGTGCTCCGTCTACAGCTAAACTGACATTACAGTTTAACGATGTAAGTGCATTGATTGAGCAAGGTGGTAGTATGTTCCAAGACAGAAATGCGGGAACTGCAGCTTACGAAGTTCCCAAAGGAAGTGGATTGAGAGCGATCTACGCAGGTGCACTTTGGATGGGAGGAGTCGATGTAAACGGACAATTGAAGCTAGCAGCCTTGAAGTTCCGAAGTGGTAACGACTTCTGGCCTGGTCCGTTAACAGCAAACCCTGCGACACAAGCTGGTCCTGGTCAGGTTCTTTATGATCCATTAAATCCGGTAGGTGATAACGCTATTCGAATTTATGGAGAAGCGACTATTGAACCGAATGTTTGTCTCGAGTACGATAAGTTTTATACAATCAGAAAAGCAGAGGTTATCTCCTTCTCAGTTTGGTGGGATTGTTCCCAAGACCCTTCCTTAGAGGGTTGTGATGAAGTGGAGGCGCCTGATCCCGAAGTTTTGAATAGAATTTACAATTGGCCAGCTCATGGTAATGTAGATTTAGGTCAGGATTTCTATCTTGCTCCCTTCTATGATAGAGATGAAGATGGTACTTACAATCCTGATAACGGTGATTACCCATGGTACGACGATATACTGAACAGAGATGATGTGGAGTGTGGATTTGATCGCCGGATTACACTATTTGGTGATGAAACGCACTGGTGGGTATTCAACGATAAAGGAAATATTCACACAGAGACGAACGGTGAACCAATTGGTATGGAGATCCGTGCGCAGGCTTTCGCATTCGCAACGAATGATGAAGTGAACAGAATGACATTTTACAACTACGAGTTGATTAACCGTGGTACACAAACATTATATGACACTTATTTCTCACAGTATATTGATGCGGACATTGGGAACTATCAAGATGATTACGCGGGATGTGATGTATCGAGAGGACTAGGTTACATGTTGAATGGAGACCTTTTAGATGAAACGAATGGAGGTAATTTAGGTTACGGTGAAAATCCACCAGCTATTGGATGTGATTTCTTCGAAGGACCTTATCAGGATGCTGACGGAGTTGATAACCCTGGACCTTATTACGATGCTGCTACTGATACGGATGTTGTTCCAACGGTTTCAGATGCGCTTGCTCAGGATGGTATTGTATATAAAGGTATTGGTATAGGTTATTCTGATGGAATTATAGATAACGAGCGCTTTGGTATGCGTCGTTTTATTTACTATACAGGTTTTGGTGGTAACGGATATCCTTACACTGATCCTGGAGGAGCTGCAGAATACTACAATTATATGTCTGGTAGCTGGCAAAATGGTGAGGAAATAGTATTTGGTGGTCTAGGTTTTGCAAGCTCAACAGGAGCTACAACTGTACCAACAGATTACGTTTTCCCTGGAGATTCTGATCCTTTAGACTGGGCCACATCGACAGCCTCTGGTGCCTACACACCTGCTCCATTCTCTGATTGGAGTGAAGAAACAAATAATAACCCTCCTGGTGACCGTCGTTTCGTGCAGTCGGCAGGACCATTTACTTTGGTTCCGGGTGCGATCAATAACATTACAGTTGGTATTGTTTATGGTAGAGGAACTGACGGAGATTTATTCTCAGGTGTGCGTGCAATGAAATCAGCTGATACTAAAGCTCAGGCGCTATTTGATGCGTGTTTCCGTATTCTTGATCCACCAAATGCACCAAAGGTAACAATCCAAGAACTTGAAAACCAGTTGGTGATCATGTTGGATAATCCAGCGACTTCAAACAACTTTAATGAAACTTACGCAGTTGAAGACGAAATCAATATTACGGATCCAACAGTGGACAGATTCTACAGATTTGAAGGATACCAAATTTATCAGATGTCAGATGACGAGGTTGGTGTTTCTGATATTGGAGATCCAAACAAAGCGCGTTTAGTTGCACAATGTGATTTGAAAAATGGTATTGATCGTTTGATCAACTTTGAATTCAATGAGGCACTTGGTTATTCAATACCGGTTGAAAAAGTAGATGGAGCCGATGAGGGAATAAAACATACGTTCCTGCTGACAGAGGATGCTTTTGCACAAGGTGATCGTCAACTAGTGAATCATAAAACATACTATTACATTGCTGTTGCATATGCATATAACAATTTCAAAAATTATGATCCAAATGATCCACTGGCTTTAGATGGTCAAAAAATACCTTACATTTCTTCACGATTGAACTTTGACGGATCAGCGATAAGCTCTATTCCTGCGGTTCCTCACAATCCAATGCCAGAGGCGGACGGAACTGGTCAAAATATCGAGTACGGATCAAGTCCAATCATCACGAGACTTGACGGACATGGAAACGGTGGTAGAGTACTAGAATTTACCCAGTCAACATTAGATGCGGTTATTGCCTCAGGAAAGGTGGATAATCCATCTTATGATTATGGTTCAGGCCCGATAAACGTTAAAGTAGTTGATCCATTGAATGTAGAAAAAGGATACTATGAATTGAGCTTTACGGACTATAACCCATCCAGCATTAACGGAGCGGATACAGCATCTTGGGTAATTAACAGATACGATAATGCGCAGAAGAGTAACTTATTGGGTACCGTAACCTCTAGTTTAGATATCTCTAATGACAATGAGCAAGTCATTCCGGAGTGGGGTATTTCTGTTCAAATAAATCAAAAGTTATACTTCCTTCCAGATGGGGTATCTTCTGGTACGCCGCAAGATAGAATTACGGAAATGCTTGATGCAACGATTGAGTTTGCCGATAGTTCACGTCCTTGGTTGTCATTCATACCGGATAATAATGCCTTCTTCCCAACAAACTGGGTTCGGTCAGGTGATTATTTCCCGGATAATGACCCGAACTCATCATCTTATGAGTGTTTAGATAATACGGAGCCTGGTTATGCGGATTATTTTGATCCTTGTTTTTATCCAGATCAAGTTGGAGCCGATCCTAATCGTGCATTCAACAATATTCTAGGTGGAGGTGTTGCTCCGCATAGAGTGGCAGGATATGAGTCATCATATATGCCGATGGCTTACTATAACTATCCAGCAGTAACAACCGCGAAGAAAAGAGCTTCTATCTCTTACCTACCGAGTGTTGATATTGTAATTACTTCAGACAAATCAAAATGGACTAGATGTCCAGTTATTGAGCTTGGTAGAGATGCTTCACTCAACGTTGAAGGAGCGCAGCCAGGTCAGATGAGAAAGAGTCCAAGTGTGAATAAGGAAGGAAACTCATTGAATGATGGAACAACAGGAATGGGATGGTTCCCTGGATACGCTGTTGATCTTGAGTCCGGAGTTCGTTTATATA
>JALRKF010000143.1 GCA_023254905.1 Crocinitomicaceae bacterium
CAAGGATCAACACATATTTCGCTTTTATTGAAAGACTTCTTTGACGGAAAACCCTTGCAAAACAAACTAATTGCAGCATACCTTCCTGGGATTGGGCTGGAGGAGAACCATTATGAGTCCATAAAACTGCTCCAGCATAAAGATTCTGTAGGCGGGTTTGTTACTTGGAATACCTTCAAAAAGAAATACTCAACACCACAGTACAATAAATGGTACAAAGGAAAGGCAGCGATAAACCCAGTGACATGGGATACCACTAGTACTGCCCAAAGAGAACAACATAAGGGATTTCTTTTTTCTAATGGAAAAATGTATCGGAAGAGCTTTGAAACAAACCTTATCAACGGAGGCATTTGGATTACAACTCCAAAATTTCCATACCGATATTTGTCTTTCACAATGTCCAATTATCATGTTGGAGATGTAAACCTATTCTGGGAGGACATTCGTGTCAATACAAGAAATAGAGCACAACATTACTGGAAACGTCAAAAAAATATTACTCTTCATTAATCTCCTTCAGCGTTACGCTAAAATCACTCAAGTTTAAATCAGGTCGATAGTAATCAGTTGAAATAATTTGTGCCCCTGACTTGATCGCAGCGATTTTGCGTGTCTGATCATTTGTTCTTGCATCCATAGTTCCTGCATCTGATCGTGTTCTGACAATAAATTTTGTGGTAAGTTCTCTGATTTCCTCCTCAATCCCGATAGGTTGATTTCGCATAACAAAAAGTGTCATAGGATCTTCTTTATTACCATAAACGAACATAGGAAGGTCTTTGCCTTTGTTTAATTGTTCAGCATACCAATCTGATCTATCCCCCTCAAGTATAAAGAAAATCTTTCCATCAAACTCGGACATATGAGGCCATCCAGCAGAATCTATCCTATCTCTTATAGAAGTAAAATTACCCTGAAATTGTCTCGGAGAGATGAGTTTATTGGCTGGAATAGATTGAATGATTTCGTTGTTTAAATCATCGTAAATAATTGAATCAAAGGGAATCGCATTTTTAAATCCAATCAACCGAAGAAAACGAGATTTATTTCCCATTGCAGATCCTTTTGCCTCAATGTTAACATAAACAGGAGAATGAGCCGGATTATTATTTGACCACAAAACTAGTTCACTGAGAGCTGATTTTAAGCTGTAATAATTAGTTTCGTAATCCACGTCCGGGATATGAATTATCTTAAAACCGGGCTGTTTCAGCTCTGTAATTTTTGATCTTTTCCTTTTGCCGCATACAAATCCATTGATACTTCTTTTGTAGTATCTTCCACCTATTGGATCTGCATAAATATCTAGTTCAAAACCTCTTACATCAAAACTATCCAATTGAATGCTCAAGGATTCATGGGAATATTCAAGTTGAATGGGATCATTTTCTTCACCCAATTTTTTCTTTACTCTGTTGAGAAAAACTGAAACTCTTGGGTCAGGCTTGACTTTATAACTGTTATGCGAAGCTAGCACGCGGTATTCATTCAATGGAATATGAGAATTTTGAGCAAGGGAATACACGGAAAATATCCAGAAAAGGAATACTGAAAATTTCATCATGATTAAAATTGATTCAATTTCTCGATCATAAATGAATCAATGCGCCATCGATCGGCACTCCAACCTAAAAACAATTGAAAAATCGTATTCATGTATTCTTTACTTTTTAGGTCTGCTTCCTTTATCTCATTCCCGGCCAAAGCAATTATAAATTTTGTTCTTCTTTTTTTGAAAAATAAACCATTCGTATATCTTACTTTTCGTGTAAATTTCAGATTAATTGAATCGTCAATTTTGTTAGTAAATCTAAAAATGATCTTTGCACCAGAATCATCATCCTTAAAGACATTCACTCGAGCAAAGTCTATTTTTACCATCTCATTCTCCAGATATGAATCCCATTCTTGACAGAATAAATTAGGAATGACCGCTAATATCAATATGATTAGTAATGATCTCAAAGTAGTAGCTCCTTAATGGATAACGCGCTCAAGTTACAAAATCATTGTCAAATTTCTTAAAAAGCAAAGAAAGAGACCTTTTACATGATTGTTTTCAACTAACGAGATTATAAGTTATTCTCCTATCAGTTTATACGACAACGTTACTCCTATGTCACGATAAAAGTCACTGTGATGTCTACCTATTTTGGATTTAGCTTTACAATTAACTGTTGATAATTGCTCATGTCCTTTTCTCTAAACGTTGAAATAGTCGTATTTTTGTGTGAAATCAATCAACAATACTCTCCATGCAAACAATAAATTTTACTCCAAACCAAACAACCGATTTCCACAAAACACTGAGAAAAAAAGTAAACAATTATTTCAAAACAAAGAATAAATCCCGCCATGCGAATGCTAATATGGTATTCAAGACGGTCTTCATGTTATCAATTTACATTGTGCCATTCGTTTTGATTAATACAGTAATATTAAATCCTTGGATTGCAATTGGCATGTGGACATTAATGGGATTTGGACTCGCTGGTATTGGTTTGTCCATCATGCATGATGCCAATCATGGTGCATATTCAAAAAATGCGACAGTAAATAAAATTGTTGGTTACTCCCTTCTTATTCTGGGCGGAAGTGACCTAAATTGGAGAATTCAGCATAATGTTCTTCACCATACGTATACAAATATCGAAGGGATGGATGAAGATATAGATGCCCCGTCCTCAATTTTGCGCTTTTCTCCCCACAGCCCGTTGAATAAATTACATAAATATCAGTATATCTATGCTTGGTTCTTCTATGGATTAATGACCTTGACTTGGTTTTTAATTAAGGATTACCAGCAAGCTTTCCGATACCACAAAAAGGGGTTATTAAAAGGACAGAATACGACGTTGGGGAGACACCTTGTAACTATAATAATTTCGAAAGTTATATATGCTGCCATCATTCTGGTTGTCCCTTTGCTCCTAGCACCAACCACCTGGTATATAACGCTTGTAGGGTTCTTTATCATGCAGTTCATCGGAGGTTTTGTGCTTGGTGTTATATTTCAGCCTGCCCATGTTATTCCAGCAGCAGATTATCCACTACCTGATCGAACGGGAAATATAGAAAATGATTGGGCTATCCACCAGCTCTATACAACAGCAAACTTTGCACCTAAGTCGAAATTATTTTCTTGGTATGTTGGTGGATTGAATTACCAAGTTGAGCATCATTTATTTCCTAATGTATGTCACGTTCACTATCCGGCTATCTCAAATATTGTGAAAGAAACTGCAATTGAATATGGATTACCTTACTATTCGATAGAAACGTTTCGGGAAGCGATCTACGAACATGGTAAAATGCTATACAGACTTGGACGGGCTTAATACCTTTATAAAAATTAGTAAATACCCAAGATAATAGAGGACCATTGGAGTTCTATTACTTTTAGTAAGAAAAAGGCAATGGATAGCAATACTTCCAAAGAATGGATGACTTATTGTCAGAAACATTAGTTTTGTTTCAATGGACTCAAAACCGTTCATAGTAAAAAGACCTATATCTGAGCGTATACCTATTCTGGTTAGTGTTCCTCATTGTGGAACTTCATTTCCAAATGAGCTGAACGATCACTACAAAATTGATTTGATGAAAGCTCCGGATGATACCGATTGGTATGTCCATGACCTTTATGATTTTCTTCTCAAGGAGGGAGTGACAATAATACATGCCAAATACAGTCGTTGGGTAATCGATCTTAACAGAGACCCTGAAAGCAAACCATTGTATGACGATGGTAGGATAATCACTGCTTTAGCGCCAACGACAGACTTTTTTGGGTCACCAATCTATAACTCACCAGAGCTGGAACCAGATGATGACGAAGTTGAACGACGTGTAAAGAATTACTACACGCCTTACTACGAAAAAGTATCAGAGTTACTCCAAGAAACAAAACGGGCATTCGGTAAAGCACTTTTATGGGATGCACACTCCATTCGCCATTTTGTACCAACGATAAGAAAAGAGGTGTTTCCCGACATGATTCTTGGAAGCAATGATGAGAAAACAGCTTCTACAGAATTAATTAATGCAGCTCTTGAAGGATTAAGATCCGGTGAATTCAAGGTTAATCATAACAGTCCTTTCAAAGGTGGCCACATCACAAGGAACTTTGGAAATCCAGAGAATAACATTCATGCTTTACAGCTTGAAATGAATAAAATCCTTTACATGGATGATGCCGAAAAAGAGTACCATCCAGAGAGAGCAGCTAAGGTTCAAGAAGTTTTGAAGCGCACATTTAAACTCCTTAAAGAAGAATTAAAATGAGAAAATACCTGATCAACAAATTGCTGCAAAATGATGGATGGAAGGACAACGTTCTCATTGAAGTTGACGAAAAAGGGATTATTTTGAGAATCAATGAAAACTCGGTCGACAAGGAGGGCGAACATTTGAAAGGACTATGTCTTCCTGGATTTCAGAACGCACATTCTCATGCCTTCCAATATGCGATGGCCGGACTTGCTGAGAATCATAGTTCTCTCGGAGCTAGAGATGATTTTTGGAGTTGGAGAGAATCAATGTATCAATTGGCATTGAGCATTTCACCAGATGATATGGAAGCAATTGCTACCATGTTATATTCGGAAATGATTCGACACGGTTATACCAATGTTGCGGAGTTTCACTATTTGCATCACGATAAAAATGGAACTCCCTATTCTAATCTATCAGAAATGGGAGAAAGACTTGTTTCTGCTGCAAATACAGCCGGTATAAATATTACTTTGGTTCCTATATTTTATCAAAAAGGAGGTTTCGGAAAGCAACCAACTTCAGGACAGCGAAGATTTATCTCACAGGACATAGAGCAATATTTACGTTTACTTGAAGCCTCCGAAAAAACATGTCAGAATAAAACCCATGCTAACCTTGGAATTGGAATTCATTCTATGCGAGGAGTGGATACTGAAAATATTAAATTACTCGCTAAATCAGGTCCTCAAAAATTACCTTTTCACATCCATGTATCAGAGCAATTAAAAGAAATTGAAGACTGTATAAATCATATTGGAAAGAGACCTGTAGAATGGCTTCTCGATAATATAAGCCTGAATGAAAATTATCATCTCGTACATGCGACGCATTTAACCGAGGAGGAAACGATAGGAATAGCTTCAAGTCGAGCAAATGTAGTTCTTTGTCCGACTACTGAAGGTAATCTTGGTGATGGTCTTTTCCCATTATTGAATTACACAGAACACAACGGTAAATGGAGTATCGGTACAGACAGCCATGTTGGGATAAATCCATTCGAGGAGATTCGGTTATTAGATTATGGACAGCGTCTGACGACTCACAAACGAGATATACTTGCAGGAGTAAATGGTAAAAGTGGTGAAAATGTTATTAAACAAGTAACCGAGACAGGTAGGAGGGCAATGGGGAATTATCAAAATAATTACTTTGAAGTAGGAACCCCATTCAATGCTTGTATTATTGATAGCAATTCTCCACTAATCGCAAGTACCTCTGATTCCAACTTGTTGTCATCAATTATCTACACAGCAGATGTACGTCAAATTTCTCATACCATAGTCAATGGGAAAGTAATTTGGGATGGAGAGAAACTAAAAAATCGGACAGTGATTGTGGATAAATTCAATAGAACCTTAGGAATACTAGGCGGCAGATAACAAAAAGAATTATCAATCCTATTTGTTATATTTAGGATGCAACAATTACCACTATGAAAACAATTAACACGACGCTGTTATTTACATCACTAATATTTTCTTCACTCGGACAACAAAACACTGTTTCTACAGGTGGAGAGGTCTCTGGCGCAGGAGGAAGCGCAAGCTTTTCAGTCGGTCAGATTGACTACATAAATAATACTGCATTCAATGGAAAAATCAATGAAGGTGTTCAGCAACCATATGAGTTTTATCAGGAGGTTGGACTAGAAGAGGAAATAATTATCAGCGCAGTTTACCCCAATCCTACCAAGGATGTTATTCAGATAGAATTTGAAAATGCAGTTCTGCGAGTTATTAATTTATATGATCAGCAAGGAAAGTTAATCCTCAAAAATGAAACAAACGAAAAATACACCTCTTTAGATCTGTCCAAGCTAGCAAAAGGAACCTACATGCTAGAAGTACAGAATGAAAATAAAACACAAACTATAAAGCTTATTAAAAACTAAAATGAAAAAAATACTACTCACTTTCGGAATATTCATTTGTGGATTTTCAACCTTAGCCCAAGCTCCGCAAAAAATGACCTATCAGTCGGTCATTAGGAACTCTTCTGATGTTCTGATATCTAGCTCATCTGTTGGAATTCAGATCAGTATTCTTCAAGGTTCTGTAACTGGAACGGCTCTTTACATAGAGCGCCATGCACCAACGACGAACATAAATGGATTGGCAACATTAGAAATTGGAGCAGGTACAGTGGTTGCTGGAAGTTTCAACGGTATTGATTGGTCGAACGGACCGTACTTTATCAAAACTGAAACCGATCCGAATGGTGGAACAACCTACTCTATTTCTGGTACTTCACAACTATTAAGTGTACCATACGCGCTTTATGCAGAAAACTCAGGAAATGGATTCAGTGGTGATTATAACGATCTAACCAACGCACCGACAAATGTTAGTTCATTTAATAATGATGCAGGGTATGTGACAACATCAAACGATGCCGATGCTGATCCAACGAATGAGATTCAATCCTTATCTCTCTCGTTCAACTACAAATTAATGCTCAAGCATTTCCTTTGTTAATTTAGGAGGCGTCTCAAATGTGTGA
>JALRKF010000047.1 GCA_023254905.1 Crocinitomicaceae bacterium
GCTCCATCAGGAATAAATGTTGTTCCAGCATCGAACAGGTTTCCAGCGACGATGTCCTCCGCAGTACAGCCATATCCGTCGATCACTTCAACATAGTAAGTTGCCTGATCCAATCCTGTAACAGGGAAGGTAGTGTGTACCGTTTGATCTCCCGTAATCGAGTCTGTCAGAGTTAGGGTGTATGGCGCAATTCCACCGGTAACACTTAGGTCTACCGTTCCATCAGCAGTTCCTGCGCAGGTTATATCTGTTGGGAATACCTCATATTCAAGAGGTGTGTAGTCATCAATGTACAGGAATACAGTGTCTTGTGCTTGACAAGGAGATGGCGTATAGTATAATTCAACAACTTCTTGTCCCTCTGGAAGTCCATCTGCTATTGCATCAATGATCAGTGTTGCCGAAGTTTGCCCGGGAGGAATAGTGATCAAACTATCAATGTAAGAGTAGTCAACACCGTTGGTTGCCGTTCCACCAATACCTATTGGAATGTTTACAGGTTGATTTAGGGCACTGTCTAATTGGAAAGTGAAGCTTGCTTCGATACATCCCTCTAAAGCTGTATTATTTGCACTGAATGTACTGCTTGATGCAGAAATTCCTGCTTGAACTAATGAATTCTCTTGAAGTAATACCCCTGAATCGAGTTGGCTATCACTTCCGTCAGCAATTCGAAGTGAAAGCGTATAGATTCCACATTGTGTTAGTCCGTCTTTGAATGCCGTCATTAAAGTTGTGAAACCGTCGAACTCAATATTGACAGCACCATTTTCATTATCGTTGTAAAACTGGAAGAAAGAGCCGTTGTTGATCGTGTTGATAGTCACAGGAGTTGTAGTCCCTGGGACAACTGCTAAGTTTTCCTGCCCAGCGATACCTGGACCGCTAATGTAAAATGCGAAGACATCGTTAAATCCTGAATTCACAAATTCATTGTACTCCTCAGAAAGGAAAACGAAATTAAATTCTATCTCATCACCTTGCACTTCAAAATCGAATTCAAAAACTACAGCGTCGTTTGTATTGAATCCTGCAAGGTTAGAGAGGTCGGCATCACCTGGTCCTCCAATAGAGGACGATGTACCTCCCGAGTTGTTTGGACCGATAGCATCAAAAATATCACCGGTGCTGAGTATAACTCCCGAGTTTAATCCCAAGTCATTTCCAACGTAGTTGAATGTTCCGTATTGAATTGGGTCTCCGGAAATTGTTGCATTAAAAACATTCACGTTGTTCCCCGCAAGGTTGTTGCCGAGCTGTTGTGCAGTGAACCCGTTGTTAACGCTCAGCTGAGCGTAGTTCATAGAGCTAATAAAAAATGTTGAAAATAGAAGTGTAATTTTTCTCGCAATGAGTATCATAGTCAGTAGTTCAAAAATTTTCGACGCAATTTAAGACTTTGTTTCGAGGTTATTAAGGATTATGAAACAATAAATAATGAACTCTTGAAAGGCTGAAAATTTCTACAGATAACGGTAACGAATTAACACCCCATGGGTATTACGAAAATTAAATATTTTTCGCGAATGCTCTCTCCTTTATCATTGGTAATCAGAATATGAATAATCTCTCTGCTTATTGAGACACCGAAGGGGTATTCGTGAATTGAATTCGACTGTTTGGTGCGCTCTAGCCAATGTTCTCCGCAAGATTTTAAAACAGCTCGTCGAACTTCATTCATGCTAACTTCAGGAAAGGCAATGCTAAGACTGTCTTTGAAACTATTCTTGAACTTATAGATTCCAGCAGTATCAACTGCTAAAAGTGTATCTGGTTCAGATGTAAAATGTTTCCATTCGATCAGGTCGCAATGAGGCCCTTCATAAGAGACAGTTAGACTTGTTTCAAATTGATGTGTCACCATTGTATAAACGCTGTCAAACATATTCATTATTCCAAAGTGAAGGTCAGCCAATGAGGATCCAAGCTCTAAGTAAATAAGTGTTGAGTCTTCGTTGCTACTGGCAGTATCTATAAAGAATTCCAAGCTGTCAAGCGAGATGACCAAGGAATCTAGGTCGATCTCAATCGCTTCTTCAGAGAGCCAGATTCTTTCTGTGTCTTCTGTAGTTTCCTCTAGAATAGGTGTTACTGCATGATTTTCATTGAAGTCATGATGTACAATATCCTCGTCTTTGTCAGAGAAGCATGCTCCGAAAAGAAAGCTTATACAAACTAGTGCTATCAGAACATTTAGTTTCATTCGTTCAATTCTTCGTTTTCAGTCTGGTCAAGGTTTTCTAATACGTTTTGACTGTCCACTGAAGGTAATTCCTCTACTTTTTTAAGTTTGGACATCATCATTCGTGTTCTTGTACCTACAAGTGTGTCGATCTCTTTATTCGCTTCATTGATCTTTTTCTGAGCTTTCTCGAGGACACCTCCGAATTTATTGAACTCAGTTTTAACTGCTCCAAGGATTTTCCAAACTTCACTGCTTCGTTTTTGAATTGCTAAGGTTTTGAATCCCATTTGTAAGCTGTTTAACATCGCGGCTAGTGTTGTTGGTCCTGTAATAATGATTTTGTAATCACGCTGAAGGTGAGCCACGAGATCTGGTTGGCGAACAACTTCAGCAAACAGTCCCTCTATCGGAAGAAACATGATTCCGAAATCTGTCGTATTTGGGGGATCAATATATTTCGAATGAATATCCTTCGCGAATTTTTTAATTGAATTGGTCAATGATCGCGTTGCCGCATCAATTCCTGCAAGATCACCTTCATCGTAGGCCGTTTGCAATCTCACGTAATCCTCTTGAGGGAATTTAGCATCAATAGGAAGGTACACTTGTTTTCCATCGTCATCACGTCCTGGCAGTTTGATGGCGTATTCCACATGGTCATTAGATCCTGATTTTGTTTTTACGTTATCGTCATATTGTTCTGGAGCCAAAATTTGTTCAAGAATATTACCTAGACGAATTTCACCCAGAACTCCTCGCGTCTTAACATTACTCAGTACTTTTTTGAGATCACCAACACCCGTTGCTAAGTTTTGCATTTCTCCAAGACCCTTCTGCACCGCCTCTAGTCTTTCGCTAACAATTTTGAATGATTGACCTAACCTTTCTTCCAGTGTTTTGTGAAGTTTCTCATCTACGGTTTCACGCATTTTTTCCAGTTTAAGCTCGGTAGACTTAACCAGCTCATCCTGCTTGTTTTCCATAGCTTCGAACTTTTCCTTCTGGAGGTTGTTAAACTCGGTAACACTCTTGCTGAATGTTTCACCGAACTCTTTCAATGATTTACTCAGCTCATCTCGACTAACGGCCGAGTTCTTATCAATTCCTTCTTTTATAGCTTGGAGCTTGCTTTCGATGTTTTTGGAAACGCGATCAAGGTTATCATTGAGCTCTTGTCTGTTGTCTTTAAGGCTCGCATTCAATTCCAGACGATTTTCCTTCAATTCGTTTTTGATAGGAGCACTAATGTCTTCAGAAAGCTTTGTACTGTCGAGTTTATCAGATTTTATTAGGATTAGCAACTGCATCACGAGGATACCAATGAGAAGAAGGATAATAGGAATTTCCATTAAATTACTGTGAGATGATGTTTTAATCTAAACTATAAAATCTCTCTGACTTAGCCTATTATTATTGAAAATTGCTTCTTTTTTTAGATTCTATATTCCTGCAGCAATGACTTTTATAGATTCTATTGAATTTCTATCTTTGTGTGCCAAAATTGAATCACATGTTTGAGAATTTAACGGATAAGTTTGAAAGAGCCTTTAAGGTGTTAAAAGGACAAGGGCAGATAAGCGAGATAAATGTCGCTGAAACTCTTAAGGAGGTGAGAAGAGCGCTACTTGATGCCGATGTTAATTTTAAGCTAGCGAAGGAGTTCACAAACACAGTCAAGGAAAAAGCACTTGGACGTGATGTATTAAATAGTGTATCTCCAGGCCAATTGATGGTGAAGATCTGCCATGAGGAGCTTGTGGAACTTATGGGAGGTAATGAGGAGGATATCAACATAAAAGGAAATCCTGCAGTAATTCTAATGTCGGGACTTCAAGGTTCTGGTAAAACAACATTCACAGGGAAGCTTGGTAATTATCTCAAGAACAAAAAAGGCAAAAAACCATTATTGGTTGCCTGTGACGTTTACCGTCCGGCGGCGATAGATCAATTGCATGTTCTCGGAGATCAATTGAATATTGACGTTTACTCAAACAAAGAGGAAAAGAATCCTGTTAAGATTGCTGAGGCTGCAATTCAGCATGCAAGATCAAACGGATACAATGTTGTATTAGTCGATACAGCGGGACGTTTGGCTGTGGATGAAGAAATGATGGCTGAGATTGAACAGGTGAAAAAGGCAATCATTCCAACAGAGACTCTTTTTGTGGTTGATGCAATGACAGGACAGGATGCTGTTAATACTGCAAAAGCATTCAACGAGCGTATTGACTTTGACGGCGTTGTTCTCACCAAATTAGATGGTGATACACGCGGTGGAGCTGCACTATCTATTAAGGCAGTTGTTCATAAACCGATCAAATTTGTTGGTACCGGAGAAAAAATGGATGCATTGGATGTTTTCTATCCGAAGCGTATGGCAGACCGTATTCTAGGAATGGGCGATGTTGTATCTCTTGTTGAGCGCGCACAGGAACAGTTTGACGAAGAAGAAGCAAGAAAACTTCAAAAGAGAATTAAAAAGAATCAGTTTGACTTTAACGACTTCCTAGGCCAAATTCAACAGGTTAAGAAGATGGGTAATGTTAAAGATTTGATGGGGATGCTACCTGGTATGGGCAAAGCTATGAAGGATGTAGATGTTGACGATGATGCTTTTAAACACATTGAAGCAATTATACAATCCATGACTCCCGAAGAACGTGAGAAGCCAGATATGATAAATTCATCTCGGAAGAATAGAATTGCCAATGGAAGTGGGAGGGATCTACAGGAAGTAAACAAGCTAATGAAGCAGTTCAACGATACCAAGAAGATGATGAAAGTAATGAGTAACCCAAAGCAAATGCGTCAGATGATGAAGCAAATGAAAGGGATGGGCGGTGGATTACCAGGAATGTAATCAATCTTATTTGTTCCAACTCTTAAGTTCAATCGAGTTTATACCTACCTCGAGATAAGTGCAGTAATTGAGCCATTCACCTAAATTGTAATATGTACTGTTATTTCCAACTGTTATTTGCATCGGTAAATGGCGGTGACCAAAGATGAAATAATCAAAGTGATTTTCTTTTAAAACATTTTTACAGTAGTGCACTAGCCATTCATTTTCCTCACCAAGGAATTCTCGATCAGCTTCGCTACTTTTCGCCCTGCTTGAATTTGAGAAAATATTCGCTAACCAAATACCAAAGTTAGGATGAAGTCGTTCAAAACACCACTGACAAAATTTATTAGAGAAAATTTTCTTCAAAAGCTTGTATCCACGATCACCAGGTCCCAATCCATCCCCATGCCCAATATAAAATGATTTTCCAAAATACTCTCGGACAATAGGCTTCCTATAAATTTGTACCCCCAGCTCTGAAGGGAGGTAATCGAAGATCCACATATCGTGATTCCCAGTGAATACATGAATTTTGATGCCACTGTCTGTTAATTCTGCGATTTTACCCTGAAGTCGAACGAACCCTTTTGGAATAGCACGTTTGTATTCGAACCAGAAATCGAAAATATCTCCAACAAGATAGATCTCAGATGCATCTTTCGAGACGTGATCAAGCCAATCTACGATCTTTTTTTCCCTTACAAGGCTAGATTCTCTATTAGGAGCTCCGAGGTGAAAATCCGAAGCAAAATAGATTTTCTGTACTGTTTCTGACATAGAACTAATAGCCAAAGATTTTATTGAGCTCCTCTTCTAATGCTGCGCCTCTAATTTTTGTGCCAATAATTTTACCTTCTCGATCAATTAAAACTGTGAACGGAATTCCTCGAACTCCGTACATTGCAGCAGCTTTGGAGGACCAATGTTTTAAATCACTTACGTGATACGGCCATACTAAACCATCTGATTCGATTGCTTTTAACCAGCTATCTTTTGTTTTATCTAATGAAACACTCATTACCGTGAATCCATCTTTTTGATATTTGTTGTACGCAGCAACAACATTTGGATTTTCTCTTCTACAAGGTCCACACCAAGATGCCCAAAAGTCAAGAAGAACAACTTTACCTCTCAAATCACTTAGCTTCATTGTTTTCCCATCAGGTAATTGTTCTTCAAAGTCAGGAGCCTCCTTTCCTGGTGCTAAGGGATCACTTTCAAAACGCTTCTGTTTAAGAGATAGATAAACCTTAAAGACTTCTTGAACAGTAGGAGATTCTCCGAAGCCAGTGTTTAATTGATTCACAATTGCTTCATATGAAGCAAAATCTTGTTCACTGTTTAGTGTAGAAAGAAGAGGAAGGAGGGCAGCGGAGTTTTGATTGTTTCGGGCAAAATTCTGCTGTTTACTCCTAAATAGAGCTTGTTCATTTCCCATTTCACGATTAATATTCTCTCGTTGGGTAGGATCATTCTTTAATACAGCATTTGCAGAATCGATCCTCTTTTGCCAATTATTTAGAATATGTAAAAATTCATTCATTTGAGCAGATTCGTCAGATCCAACATAGTTTACATGCTTTGTTGATTGTTGCCCATCTGCATAAACTTTGATATCCGAACTGTCTCTGAGAATTATATTAATATGGCTTTTACCAAATCTTAGGACGTAATAGTCGGGATTCGAAAGTTGAACATTTTTAAATTCAAATTCTCCATTTTCACCAAGAATACTACCGTGAAAATCTTTGTAGAAATTACCAAAATACTGTGAAAGGTATATTGAGTCTGTTTCAGTGTTAAAGATACTACCCTTAACATTAGCTGTAATCTGGGAATTAACCTGCAAAATAGAACCTGTAAGTAATAGTGCTGTTAAATACGTTTTCATAATATCTACTCAAATTTTATAAGAGTTCATTCAATTTCCATTCCAAAGTTGCACCTCGCAGTCCTTTAGCAATAATTTTACCTTCTTTGTTAACAAGAACGGTGAATGGAATCCCGTCGAATCCATATAGCTGCGGTAATGGAGATTGCCATTTTTTCAAGTCACTTACGTGATAAGGCCAGTCAAGACCATCTTGTTGGATGGCAAGTTTCCAATAATCTAAATTATCATCTAAAGATACACTGAATACAGTAAAACCTTTCTTTTTGTACTTGTTGTAAAGCCTTTTAACGTTTGGATTTTCTCTTCTGCAAGGTCCGCACCAAGAGGCCCAGAAGTCAATAAGTACATATTTACCTCTAAGATCTGAAAGTTTCAAATCTTTTCCCTGTGGGTTTGGTAGTACTATTTCAGGAGCTTCAATTTCTCCATTTACAACAGATTCCATCTCTCTCATTTGTTGGACTTGCATTCCCATTGCGCGAATTATAGGGGAGTTAGGATATTCACTTTCAAATGCATTATGGACCTCACTGAACAATGAAACTTTTGTGGCATCCCAACCAATAAAATTATCAAAAGTGGGGCTCGAAATCTTGAAAAGTAGAAGATTAAATGGATTATTTGGCTCTTTGACCATTTGTTCAAAAGCAAACTTCTCCACAGGCCTTTTTAACACAAAGGAAGCTTCAAGCTGTTCGAACTCGGTGCTACCAGACATAATTGTTCTCAGGTTTTGTATATTTTCAGTATAGGATTTATAAATTGGGATAAAGTTTGATGCAACTTCACTCCAACGGGTTCCTTCAAATTTTGCTGAGTCCATGAAGTTAATCGAGTTACTGCTGAAAGCAAC
>JALRKF010000062.1 GCA_023254905.1 Crocinitomicaceae bacterium
TCTTGTAGAAATATGTCCCCATCGGTAATGGTTCACCGTCAAGCGTTCCATTCCATGGTACAGAGTACCCTTCTGATTCGAATACCACTGATCCCCATCTGTTGAAGATGATCACTTGGCAGTCAGGATGAACTAAATCCAAATTCTCAATAATGAACTGGTCATTCACTCCGTCAAAGTTTGGTGTGATGACAGTTGGTATAACAGGATTGAATCCATCGCAAATATTCGCAGCGATTATAAGTGTATCATAAGAATTGTCGCACTCAGGGTGGCTAATCTCATAGATCAACCAATTGGTTCCAAGTTCGAAGTTGTTAACCTCTGTTGAAGGAGAATTAGGAGAAGTAATATCACCAAATCCTGAAATAAAATACCATGATCCTGTTTCGTCAGCTGTTGGATTGTTTCCATAAATCGTGAATAGATCATTCTCCAAACAAACAGTTGTGTCTATGTTTGTAATTACTGCTTGAGAAGAAGAGAAGATCATCACTGAATCACTCGTCGTAGGACATCCCCCAGAGCTAACTGTGAATGTTGCCATTTGCCAACCTTCGCTTGATAGTGCAGCATTCGTGTTGAAGTTGTTTGGCGATGAGAATGTGATTCCTGAATTACTAGACCACATACCCGAACCGATTACTGGTGCATTTGCAGAAAGCGCAATACTTTCGAATGAACACGCGTAAATTGTATCGTCTTGAATTACTGCAGGAAGTGGTGCGTCAGCTGTGATAACGACAAGAGTATCATCATCTGAACCACATGTAGCTGTCACGGTCCAAACAAATACGGATTCTCCGTTTGCAAGGTTGTTAACCCCTGTTGTTGGAGCAAATGGATTGTTAAAGTTTCCTCCTCCTGAAACTACAGTCCATGTTCCTGAACCTTGTGTAATGTTCTCAGCGGAGATGATTCCACTGTTGGCATCACAAACAATTAGTGTGTCTTCCAAAATGATAGCAGGTGAAGGTGATTCCAATACCTCAACATCGAAAGTACACATCGCCATATTTCCTGAGCTGTCAGCAACAGTATATTCCAATGTAGTTATACCTGTAGGGAAAACAGAACCTGAACTGAATCCTGTCAAATCTGTTTGAGTCAGATAAGCAAAACAGTTATCATTGAACGTAGGATCTAAATAAGTTACCACGCTATCACAAGTCGAAATGTTTGCAGGACAAGTGATTGTCGGCGCAACAGTCTCACCGATATCCAAAATAAATGAGCAGCTGGCAACATTACCTCCTGCATCAGTAACAGTAACCGTTACATTGTGTGTTCCTGGGTTCAATATCGTTCCAGTAACTGGAGTTTGTGTCAATGTAAAGTTCGGACAGTTGTCCAGTACTAATGTTCCTGAAGCAAAGTTTGGAGTGGCGTAATCACATCCTGTTCCTAGGTCGACCGGTCCAGGACTTGGGCATGTGATCGTTGGTGCGTCCGTATCATCTGGAACAAGCGCAGTTGTGCACTGGTCCTGATTCCCTTGTTCATCAATCAATGTGATCAAAACAGACGTAATTCCATCCGCCGTAGCTCCCACAACTGGAGATTGTATGACCGTCATGTTCGCAAATGCGGAACAGTTATCTGTTCCGGTAACCAACCCAGATAAGTCTGGAACAGTGTATTCGCAGCTTGAGTTAATCGTTAAAGTCTGGTTTACTGGACACGTTGCAACGGGATCAATATTATCAACAAGGTTTACAGAAACTTGGCAGTCTTCTGAGTTTCCTTGCTCATCTGTAACTGTGATCGTTACTTGGGTATTTGTTGAAATCGTTGTTCCTGATCCAGGTGATTGTGTGACGACTAAATTTCCGACAGCTGAGCAGTTATCTGAAGCTGTGATCAAAGATGTGTAATCACCAATTTGACCTTCACAGTTCGCGTCAACAGTAACGGTTTGAACCGGTGCACATACGCTTATCACCGGTGATGTTTGATCTTCCACTGTTATATTGAACGTACAACTCGCTGTATTTCCATTTGCATCAGTTGCAAAAACTTCAATTGAATGGACCCCTATGGGCAACAATGTCCCGATCCCAGGGTTCTGTGAATATGTAAATATCGAAGAGCAGTTATCGGCAACGGAGACGGCTGTTGAGAAGTCGGCTAACTGATAATCACAACCGTTATTCGTTGATAGTGTTACATCAGATGGGCAAGTAATCAATGGTGGAGTTTGGTCGTCAACAGTTACATTGATCGCACATGTTCCTGTATTACCCATTTCATCTTCCGCAGTGAACGTTACAATTGTTGTACCTGTAAAAACAGTTCCAGGTGCGGGTGATTGTGTTAAGATTAAATTTCCCGGAGCAGTACAGTTATCAGTTCCAGATACCAACGCGAGATAGTCTCCAACTGTTCCTTGACAAAAACTGTTGGCTGTTGCAAGCTGGTCACCGGGACAGTTAACCACTGGATCGATAGCATCAAAGATTGGTTGTGTGAATTGACATTGAGAAGAATTTCCGAACTCATCTACTACATCTAAAAATACGATTACATCAGCTCCAGTAGTAACTATAGTTCCGGCGATAGGGTTTTGGAAAACGTTTAATACACCAGGGCAGTTGTCTCCTGTTACAGCAGCACCTGTGTAATCCGGTAGAATTGCTTCACAGTTGTTATCAACGAATAGGTTTGTTGGTGTTGGACAGGAAATAGTAGGGTCAAGAGTATCAACTGTAGTGGCATCCATGGTACACTGTGTAGTGTTACCTGCTTCATCTTCTACAGTGATTGTGATTGTTGTTATTACGTTTGTACCTGGAATAATCGTTCCCTGAATAGGAGATTGCGTAATGTTAAGGTTCGCAAAAGGTGAGCAGTTATCCGATATCGTCGATTCAATTATCCAGTCTTTTATCAAACCGTCACAAAACTCATCAACATAAACAAGTGTATCATTCGGACAAACAACTACTGGGTCAACAGTATCCGTACCAGAGACAAAGATGTTGTCAATTGCAATTGGCTCACCTGTAACATTAGCATCATCATAAGTGAATCTGAATCCAAGAAGAAAAGAAGTTCCATCCAATAGCGCCGGAAGGGCTATTGAAGTTGTGGTCCATGCTGCCGACTGAGCTAATTCACCACCAACAGCAACCCAAGAGGTACCTCCATCTGTAGAGTAAACTAATTCGGCATAATCTGACCCACTGTTTCCTTGAACACGGTAGTCAAAATCAGCAATCAGACTTGTGGCACAAGTTCCATCGATTGTTGTGTAGCTTATCGCTTCATTTACAGATCCTACAGGTGCATCCGTGTAGGCATATTGCTCTGTACCCGTGGCACCACATCCAGGTATTGATCCTCCTGGGGAGATGTACATTGAATTACTACCTGCTGTTGTCGCTCCATTTCCCGCACAAGAGTTTACTAACCAAAAGTTAGGTGATACATCCCCTATGAAAGTCCAGGTTCCCGAACCTGATTCAAAATAATCGAGGAACAATGTTGCTTGCCCGAGGCTAAATATGGAGAGGTTGAAAAAAAAGGCAGTTAAGAATAACTTCATCTGTAGAGTTTGATTTTGACGCACAAATATAAAATATTCACGCTCTCATTAAGATCCATTTCAGTAATAAGAATCAACAATTATTAGAAGTTAACAACATTTATGCTGATAACTTTTACCCACAGGGGTTTCGGAATAAGTTCTAGGTGTTAAATTAGAAATATTATCATTTGATATGAGTAAGAAGATCGCCATTATTTGCGGTGGGTATTCCTCAGAGTTTGAGATCTCACTCAAAAGTGCAAATACAATTCATAATAACCTTCCATCTGTGTTGGAGTCTTACCTGGTAGTTCTGTCTAGAGAGGGATGGCATCTAATGAAAGGAGACGAAAAGATTGATTTTGATCTTATGAACTTTTCATTTTTAGATGGTGTTACACTTGTTAAGTTGGATATGGCTCTAGTATATATTCATGGCAATCCTGGAGAGAATGGTAAAATCCAAGCTATGCTAGAATTAATAGGAATACCTTATATTAATTCCGGGCCTTTAGCTTCAGAGTTATCTTTTGATAAATGGTTTTGTAACCAATTTTTAAAGGGCTTCGAAATACCCGTCGCGAAATCCATCTATCTCCAAAAAGGTGGGCAATTGCCATCTGCCTCGAATGTTCAAAATAAATTGGGACTACCTGTATTTGTAAAACCTTGTGATTCTGGGTCTAGCTACGGAATTGCTAGGGTAAATAAGACAGAAGAGCTGAATCGAGCTTTAAAAGCTGCTTTTGAGGAAGGAGAATCTGTGGTGATTGAAGAATATCTCGAAGGAATTGAAGTTACTTGTGGAGTGTACAATACAAATTCAGGAATGGTTGCACTACCTCCAACAGAAATTGTTTCGCACAATGAGTTCTTTGATTTTGAGGCCAAATATAAAGGCCTTTCTGATGAGATAACACCAGCTCGAATCTCACTTGAATTGACGATCAAAGTTCAAGAGATGGCAAAAAGAATTTATCAATTAATGCAATTACGTTCTTTGGTTCGTATAGATTTTATGATCGTTGATGATGTTCCAAATGTAATCGAGGTTAATACAATTCCAGGCTTTTCGAACGAAAGTATTGTTCCAAAAATGATAAATGTAGCCGGTAAAACAATAACTCAAGTTTGGAGTGACATAATTGAATTCGAGTCACCTTAAAGTGCACTGAGCTTATTTAAAAGGCTTTCCATTTTTTTCTTGATGCCTGAAGAAGACCCTTCGAAATTATTCACGATTATCGCGAATGAAAAACGTTTACCCGTAGAACTTTCAACATAGCCCGCATAGCTTTTAATTCTATTCATAGTTCCACTTTTTGCATGAATACGTCCATGTCCCGGTTGATTAAGACATAGGCTTCTTAGTGTTCCAGATTTACCTGAAATGGGCAAGCTGTTGTAAAATTCTTTCGAATATTTACTCTGGTTTTGCATGTATTGAAGTAGACTGGTTAAATGTGTGCTGCTAATACCGTTCGAGCGAGATAAGCCGCTTCCATCTGTAAGATAAAGGCCACGTGTATCAATTCTAGAATTCCAATATTTAGTGATATATCTGATTCCATTAATTACCGATCCGATCATTCCTTTTTCATATGCGATAAGGCAAACAAGATGCTCTGCAAATAAGTTAACACTATTATGGTTTGTGATTCTTATTATTTCCTCAAGTGATTGGCCATATTCTGTATGAATCAGTTCCATTAATGAGTAATTTGGAATTTGATTTGACATATTTCGTTTAGTCATTACCTCCTCCAGACAGGTAATACCCTTATCAAGTAGTGCATCGAAAAATAATTCTCCAATAGCTAATTCTGGATCAGGTAAACTTCCTTTTACAATAAAATTGGAACGTCCAATTGGCAATGATCCAGTTGCAATTCGATTGAGTGAATATGGCGCTCCATAAATGTAAGCATTATCATAACTAATATTCTCTGATTTAACTTCATTGAAAATGTTAATTCCCTTCACATTTGGAGTGATTTCTAAAATTTCTGATAAACCTCCATTGTACTTGCTTGTTTTAAAGTGATATTCTAGAGTGTTATCAAAAACAGTTAATCCGGACGGGCCAGCACCATAATAATTGCCCATATCATTCCAGGTCCATGCATCGGGGGCGCTCAGATAGCCAAATTCTGAGGCATCCGAAATAATGCCACCTGTAATACGCTTTATACCTACAGATTCAATGGCCTCTATCCATCTTTGAAGAAAGTCCATCTTACTATTTGGTTCATTAAAGAATTTACTACCAAGAGTTGGATCTCCTCCTCCGCGAATCCAAATGTTTCCATTCAAAATACCTTCGGTTGTAATGTTGCCCTCGATGTAAATCCGTGTTTTAGCCTTATAATTTGGCCCAAGAATTTCCAAAGCACTCGCGGTAGCAAATAGTTTTGCAGTAGATGCAGCGGGGAGTGAAGTTAAATTATTCTTCTCACCAATTATCTTTCCTTCATCATCTCTTATTGCGATTGAAATTGAAGCATTCGTCAATTCTTCGCTTACGATAAAGTCATTCACATATCTCTCAATTTCATCCTTTTGAGAATAACTTTTGGAACCAATGAAAAGGAGTAATATTAGTAAAGCAAATCTATTCATGCTGTTATTTTTTTTAAATTTCTAAAGAAATAACAATCTTTGTTCCAATTAGATCGATTCTTATTAACAATTCGATCAGAAGAACGTGAACGTGGAGAGAAAGATTAGGGTGCTTCGAATAATCAATCGCTTCAACATAGGTGGTCCAACTTATAATGCTGCGTTTCTCACTAAATTTCTTGGGAATGAATATGAAACAATTCTTGTTGGCGGTTTACCTGAAGAGGGAGAAGCAGATTCATTATTTATCTTAGATAAGTACGATGTAAAACCGATTCTTTTGAAGGAAATGACGCGAGAGCCAAATTTTTACTCAGATAGAAAAGCGTACAAGAAAATCAGAGAGATCATTCAGAAGTTCAAACCAGATATCGTGCACACGCATGCAGCGAAAGCGGGAGCTTTGGGAAGAAGAGCAGCAGCAGCTGAAAATGTACCGATAATTCTACATACATTTCATGGGCACGTATTTCATTCCTATTTCGGAAAGGTAAAAACGCTGATATTTAAGAAAATAGAAAGAAGACTAGCCTCACGATCCACGGGTATAATTGCAATTTCTCCAGAGCAGAAGAGAGAACTTACAAAAATCCATAGTATAGTTGAGCCTGAAAAAGTGGAAGTCATTCCTTTGGGATTTGATTTAAAGCCATTCAATGAGGGAAAGAAAAAGTATCGAGATGCAGTGCGTGAGGAGTTGGGGTTGAAACCAAATCAAGTTGCTGTAGCGATCGTAGGAAGATTAGTACCGATTAAAGATCACGATTTCTTTCTTGATGTTGTCGAGTTACTTTTGAAGATGCAAGTGAGAAAAGCAAAATTCTTTATTGTGGGTGATGGTAGCGAGAAGAGTCACATACAAGAAAGGATGAAATTTATAAACAGGAAGAGGGAAGTAGTGCGGCTAATGTCTTGGGTGAAAGATATGGCAAGATTTAATGCAGGAATGGATGTGATCTGTTTAACCTCGAAAAATGAAGGCACTCCAGTAAGTTTAATAGAGGCACAAGCTGGAAATATTCCTGTAATAAGTACAGATGTTGGAGGAGTAAAAGACACAATACGAAACCTTGAGACAGGAATTATCGTTAAAGAGAGAAGACCGGAATTGTACGCTAGCAATTTATGCGATTTGATAAACGATGAACAAAGGCGTACGAAACTGTCACAAAATGGATGGAATCACGTAGGACAAAAATTCCATTATACAACACTCGTTACGAATATAGATGCGTACTATAAGCGATTGTTGAGAATGAAAGGTATTATAAAATGATAAAGGGGATTAGATTTTACGTTTTTTTGAGTGTGTTAATTTTACTCACGAGTTGTGGTGTAAATAGTAATTTGATGTTCAAAGAGCCGGTTAAAGATGAGGAATCGGTTAATAGCGATTCTATTCCACTCACTCCTGCAGGTGAATATACTATCAGTGTCAATGATAATTTAACCTTCACACTTTCAACAAATGATGGCGCGAAAATTATTGAGGGCATAGGTGGCATTGGGAATTTTCAAAATAACCAAGCAAATAGACAGGCATTAAATCCTCAGGGTTATCTGGTCCGTAAAGATGGAAAAGTTGAATTGCCAGTCGTCGGTAAAGTACATGTCGAGGGTCTCACTATCGAGCAATGTGAGGATACCTTAGAATACATTTTTTCGGAAGAATATATCAATCCTTTTGTACAAGTAAGCGTTACGAATCGCAGAGCAATTATCTTTCCAGGTTCTGGGAGCACGGCCAAAGTGGTGTCTTTAGATAATCCTAATACAACTTTAATGGAGGTAATAGCAGCATCAGGAGGTATCCCTGATAGGGGAAAGGCAAATTCGATAAAGATTTTGAGGAAAGTTGAGAATGGTGAACGTGCAATTTATCGGGTTGATCTATCTAAGATTGAGGGTTTAAAGTTCGCTGATATGGTTATTCAGTCGAATGATTATATATATATAGATCCAAGACCTGAATTAGCAAAAGAAATAAGAGATGAAATCGTACCAGTTTTTTCCTTGTTTTCCACGGTTTTGGTCATTTTCACAGCAGTAATGTCTCTAAAGTAATGTCAAATAGAGAGAATTTCATAATCAATAAATCTTACGACCCTCTGATTCTTCAGACGGTAATCAAAAGAAATTGGTGGTGGCCATTGATGTTTATTATTGTTGCTTCAGTCCTAGGCTTTTTCTACCTGAGATATACTAAACCAATCTACGAATCGTCGCTAATTCTGCAGTTATCAAATGAAGATAACGCAAAATCAATTCTGAACATTGAAAACATTAATTCTCAGAGTAATCAAATTTCTAGCAGTGTTGAGTTGTTGAGGTCAGAGTTGCTCTTTGAACAGGCCGTAACAAAATTGAATATAGATGTTAGTCTTTTTTCGAGGGGAAAGATTTTAACCGAGGAGAAGTACTTATCAAGTGCCTTCAATGTTCAACCGTATTCCTTGAAAGATTCATCATTAGTGAATCATGAAATATCGGTTGTTTTTGATGGTCAAGAAGTTACTCTCAGTTATGAAAAGGATGGTCAAAATAGAACGGTTCAGGGACTATTAAATGATCATCTAATTACAAATGATTTTGACGTTGTAGTAAAGGCATCCAGCCCGGAGTCCTTTAAATCTGCATCTTCTGAAAATAACTTATATTTCATTTTCAATAGTAATAAGTCATTGGCTTCAAGATTAATTGAAGGATTGGATGTGCAGCCAATTGACAATGATGCTAAAACAATTGCAGTTTCCTATCAGGGTTATAATTCAAAGCTTTGTCATGATGTTGTCTTAGCAGTTGGAAGTGAATTTGTGAACTTTGATGAAAATTCCAAAAAGCGAGTTTCAGCTAAGATTATTGAGTTTATCGACATGCAGCTTGATTCTTTGGGAAGTGAGCTAAGAATTTCTAAAGATAGTCTAATCGATTTTCAGAGGAGGTCAAATATTGTTGATCCCGAAAACTCTGAGATTAAATTAAACGAGCAGATTAGCATTATGCAGAGTGAGCTGATTCAAATTAATGAGGACCTTCGAAGTCTAAATCATGTCTCTGTCACATTAAACTCTCATCCCAATAGATTAGATGTATATAGACTTTTTCCCGAGATGTTTGGGAAAAGTTTCGAGCCTTCGTTGGCCTCAAGAGTCGAGGAACTACATAGTTTATTGGAGGAAAAGGAAGATCTTTTATTTGAGGTTACCGAGGAGAACACGAAGATTCAAATGATCAACAAAAGGATTGAGGCGAAGAACGGAATGATTCAGCGAAGCATTTCAGCTATCCTTGGGAGACTTAAAGAAAATGCTAGGGTACTTAAATCTAAAATTTCGAGCATCGAATCTAATAAATTCGATCTCCCAGAAAAGCAAATGGAGTACTCTCGCTTGAAGAAAATACAGGATCTAAATGAAAAGTATGTAAATCAATTTACAGAAAGAAAGGTATTATATTCCATTTCAGATGCTGGTTACACCTCTTGGACAAGAATTTTAAGGAAACCCTCTGTCAATGATATTCCTGTTGCTCCAGATGGTAATATAATTTATGGTTCATTCATCTTCGTAGGTTTTCTATTTGGATTAGGTGTAATATTCTTAAAATATGTAAGATTCAATGAGATTAATCAATTAGAAGATCTTGAGAATATTTTACCGTTAAATGCAAATATTTTAGGGGAGGTACCAATTCTAAAAAACAGTTTGGAGTATTCTCAGTTGGTTGTATCTGAACTTCCAAAGTCGATAATTGCGGAGGCTATGCGAAAGATTAGGACAAACCTGAGTTATATTAAGCCTGATTATAAAACAATTGCTGTTTCTTCAAGTGTTTCGGGTGAGGGTAAAACCTTTGTAGCATTGAATTTAGGAGGCATAATTGCGATGTCTGGAAAAAGAACAATTTTATTAGATCTTGATTTACGCAAACCAAAAGTGCATCTTGGTTTGGGAACAAATAATATTCATGGTATGAGCTCTTTAATTGTTGGTCAATCTTCAATGGATGAATGTATCAAAGAGAGCAAACTCCAGGGTTTTGATTTTATAACGGCTGGTCCGATTCCTCCGAATCCCTCGGAACTTATTTTGAGTAAAAGCTTCTTAAAAATCATTGAGGAACTAAAAAACCTTTATGATGTAATTATTATCGATAATCCGCCTGTAGGACTAGTATCTGATGGCGTGAAAAATTTGACAGAAGCAGATATCCCAATTTATATTTTTAAATCTCATTATTCCAAAAGACACTTCGTAGGTAGAGTTCGTGAATTATTCGAAATGCAACAACTGAAAAAATTGAATGTTATTTTGAATGGTGTTCAAATTTCCAAACGCACTGGATATGGATATGGATATGGATATGGTGGGTACGTGGAGGAGGACACAAAAAAAGTGACGAGAAAGGTTAAAGATAGAGGGATATTGGCTAGACTGTTTAATAGAAGATGATGAATATAATTAAACCAGATATTGAAGGGCTGCTGATTATTACCCCGCGCGTTTTTGAGGATGAGCGAGGCGCCTTTTATGAGAGTTTTAATAGCCAACAATTTAATGATGTCGTTGGAACTGAGGTTAACTTCGTTCAAGATAACCAATCTGTAAGCCAAAAAGGTGTTTTACGAGGTTTACATTTTCAATCGCCCCCTTTTGGCCAAGGAAAACTTGTCCGCGTTATCAAGGGTTCAGTTATTGATATTGCTGTTGATATTCGCAAAAATTCACCTACCTACGGCGATTATGTTGCTGTAGAGCTCAGCGCTGATAATAAAGAGCAGTTTTGGATTCCAGAGGGATTTGCACATGGTTTTGTAGCACTGGAAGATGAAACAACATTTCTGTATAAATGCACGAATTATTACGCTCCTCAATATGAGGGCACCTTATTGTGGAATGATCCAATGTTAAATATCGATTGGGGAATTTCAAATCCAATTATTTCGGAAAAGGATGCTTTGGGCAAAGAATTTAGTAACTTTATTTCTGATTTTTAACAACCTGTGTTAACCTACAAAATCTTACAAATTACCGGATTCGCAGTTGGAGGATTGATTACTGCCTTAATTTGTAATATTCTCCTCCTCCGATTTGCTCATTCATTGGGCATAAGGAACAAAAATGATATTGTGATCCGTTGGAGCAATGAGTCAAAGCCTTCTTTGGGTGGGGTTAGTTTTTTCGTCGTTTTTGGTTTTGCTTCAATTTGTTTCTCTATACTTTTTGATGATGTAAATATTTTTCAAAATAAGCAGTTTGTTGGACTTTTTACGGGTGGCGTTCTAGCTTTTGTGATGGGATTAGCAGATGATGCCTATAATACGCGACCCTTCCTTAAATTATTCATTCAAATACTTTGTGGTGTCTTAATGATTTTCACAGATACCACTATTCATTTATTCCATGAACCTTTTGTTGATGCAATTTTTACCATTCTGTGGGTTGTTCTGATAATGAATTCTCTCAACATGCTCGATAATATGGACGGAATCACAGGGACTACTGTTCTTTTCATTTTATCTTCTTGCTTGTTTGCAGGATGGTTAGTGTTCGAATTCAACACAAATATCTGGACACTATTAAACGTTGCTTTAATAGGTGGAGTCATTGGGTTCTTAACAATGAACATCCATCCTTCTAAGTTGTTTATGGGGGATGCAGGGTCACAGTTTATTGGCTTTTTCGTAGCTTTTTATGGAGTGAAATTCTTGTGGGGGGTTAGCACTGATACAATGTCTCCATCTTGGTTAGGATTATGCATTGTACTGGTTGCGTTTACACCAGCCGCCATTGATACAATCACGGTCGTCATCAATAGATTAAAGAGAGGCAAGTCTCCCTTAGTTGGGGGCAAGGATCATACCACACATCATTTGGTTTATGCCGGATTTAGTGATTTTAAAGTATGGCTCATCTTTTTATTGATTGGATTTATTGCTTTTGCTTTGACATTAGCAATGGTTAATTTGGTTATGATCAAAGCTTTTTTACCGGTTTTGCTCTTCCCTGCATACACTGTATTTGTTTTTATCCTACTTTATAGAAACACTATAAAATACAAAGAACCCAAAGCTTAGTTCGGGTTCTTTTTTGAACCTTTTTTGGTAACTTCACGCTATCTGTTTTAAAGTCTTAGATGAGTGATTCCAACGATAATATTGAAGTTTTTGGTGCAAGGGTACATAACTTGAAAAATATCGATTTGACTATTCCAAGAAACAAACTGGTAGTATTTACTGGATTGAGTGGAAGTGGTAAGTCGTCATTAGCGTTTGATACAATTTTTGCTGAGGGTCAACGGAGATATCTGGAAACATTCAATGCTTATGCGAGGCAGTTTCTCGGGGGACTCGAAAGACCCGATGTGGATAAGATCGAAGGTTTAAGCCCCGTTATTTCCATCGAACAGAAAACAGTTTCGAGATCAGCACGTTCAACGGTTGGCACCATAACAGAAGTTTATGATTTCCTGCGACTGCTTTATGCTAGAGCAAGCACCGCTTACTCATACAAGACAGATGAGAAAATGGTGAAGTACAGTGATCAACAGATAGTAAATTTGGTGTTAGAGTATTTTCGTGACAGAAAAGTTGCTGTTTTATCGCCAAAAATTAAAGGGCGGAAAGGACATTATAGAGAACTTTTCGAGCAAATACAAAGAATGGGTTTCACCAAGGTGAGAGTGGATGGAGAATTACTCGAAATAAAAAAAGGCATGAAATTGGATCGTTATAAGATCCACGATATAGATATTGTTATAGATCGTCTGAAAGTTACAGAGAAGGACAAAATACGTATATATGATGCAGTGGTTCTCGCCATGAAATATGGGGCAGGAGCTATGATGATCATGGATAATGATTCAGGTGAGGTAAGATATTTTAGCCGATCATTGATGTGCCCAACCACTGGAATTAGTTACCCAGAACCAGAGCCAAACTTATTTTCCTTTAACTCGCCATACGGTGCTTGTAAAAACTGCCATGGTTTGGGAGAAGTATCCGAAGTAGATATCGAAAAGATAATACCCGATTCTACAAAATCGATCAAGAATGGCGGTCTTGCTCCTTTAGGAGAGTATAAGCGTAAATGGATATTCGAAAAATTAGACATGTACCTTAATCAAGAGGGTTATTCGTTAAATACCCGAATCATAGATATTGATGAGGATACAATGGATGTAATTTTAAATGGGAATGAAGGCTTGGAGCGAATGAAGCGAAGCGACGAAATCTTTTTTGAAGGTGTGATTCCTTTTATTTCACGTCATGCAGATGATTCCTCTGCTTCAATAATGCGCTGGGCACAGAGTTTCATGAATAAAATTACCTGTTATGAATGTGAGGGACATCGTTTAAAAAAAGAAGCACTCTATTTTAAAATTGGTAATAAACACATCGGTGATCTTGCTCAAATGGACATTCTTGATTTGGCAAAGTGGTTCGAAAATATTGAAGATCATTTTAATGAAAATCAGCAAATCATAGCTGGTGAGATACTTAAGGAAATAAATGCGCGCATTAACTTTATTGTTGAGGTTGGATTGACATATCTCACCTTACATCGCTCTGCAAAAACATTGTCTGGTGGTGAGGCCCAGAGAATAAGATTGGCCACTCAGATTGGCAGTGAATTAATGAATGTACTTTACATATTAGATGAACCTTCTATTGGATTGCACCAACGCGATAATATAAGATTGATTAATTCTCTTAAGCGCTTGCGTGATACAGGTAATTCTGTAATTGTTGTGGAACACGATAAAGAAATGATCGAGGCAGCAGATTTTGTGGTTGATATTGGACCAGGTGCAGGTTTGCATGGAGGACAAATTGTTAATGCCGCAAGTGTAAGTGAATTAAGCCTTAGTGATTCAATAACCACCCAATATCTGAAAGGAGAAAGATTTATTGAAATTCCTGAAAATCGACGAAATGGAAATGGTAAAAAGTTGGAATTGATTGGCGCATCTGGAAGAAATCTGAGGCAGATAGATTTGAAGATTCCACTTGAAACATTCACCTGTATCACTGGAGTTTCAGGAAGTGGAAAATCTTCATTAATAAATCAGACATTATATCCCATTCTTTTGAAGGAAATATATAATGGCGTAAAAAAACCGCTGCCATATAAAAGAGTAAAAGGGATCGAAAATGTCGATAAAGTGATTGAGATCAATCAAAGTCCAATTGGGAGAACACCTAGATCGAATCCAGCCACTTACACAAAGTTATTTGATGAGATCAGATCCTTGTTTGCAAGTTTACCTGAGGCACAAATCAGAGGATATAAACCCGGTAGGTTTTCGTTTAATGTGAGCGGAGGTCGTTGTGAAACGTGCAAGGGAGGAGGCATGAAGGTGATTGAAATGAATTTTCTACCAGATGTTTTAGTTGAATGTGAAACTTGCGGTGGAAAGCGATATAATCGAGAGACTTTAGAAGTTCGTTATCGCGGTAAATCAATCAGTGATGTCCTTGAGATGACAATTGAAGATGCTACAGCATTCTTTAAGTCTATTCCTAAACCACATAGGATTTTATCAACATTACTTTCAGTAGGTTTAGGTTACGTGAAGCTAGGCCAACCCTCTACTACCTTATCTGGGGGTGAGGCACAGCGAATTAAACTTAGTACTGAGCTTTCAAAAAGAGGCACAGGAAAAACGATTTATATCCTGGATGAACCATCAACGGGTCTGCACTTTGAGGATATCCGAATGCTGTTGGAAGTTTTACAACGACTTGTCGATGAGGGAAATACAGTACTCGTAATTGAACATAATCTTGATATTGTTAAAGCGTGCGATTATATCATCGACATAGGTCCCGAAGGAGGAAAGGATGGTGGAATGATCGTATGTGAAGGTACGCCCGAAGCAATTGTTGCCTCTTCAATAGATAAATCTCATACGGCACGATATCTCGCAGAAGAGCTCACGAATATCAAGCTTCAAATTTCTTAAATAGCACGGATGCTATATGTCCACCAAAACCAAAGGTGTTTGACATCCCGTACATCATTTTTTTCTTTTCCGCTTTTCCAAGAGGAAAATGATAGTGGTCCTTATAATCCGGCTCTATTTCTAAGGTGTTGATTGTTGGAGGTACTATTTCTTCTTTTAAGGCAAGTATTGTTGCAATTCCCTCTATGGCCCCAGCTGCGCCAAGTAGGTGACCTGTCATTGATTTTGTTGCTGAAATAGAAAGAGTAGATCTTTTACCAAAGACTCTTTCTGCCGCGATTAATTCACTTTTATCACCCAACGGAGTCGAGGTAGCATGCATATTTATGTAATCAATATCTTCTGCGGTTATTCCTGCTTCACGAATTGCTTCTCGCATTCCAAGAACTGCTCCTTCACCCTCTGGGTGAGTTCCTGTTAAGTGATGCGCATCTGCTGCCATTCCTCCACCAACAATTTCACCAATAATGTCCGCACCTCGCCTTTTCGCATGCTCATACTCCTCAAGAATGATAGCTCCCGAGCCTTCTCCCATTACAAATCCATCTCTTGAAACATCGAATGGACGAGAGGCTGTCTCAGGTGAATCATTTCTGGTAGACAAAGCTCGTGCTGAAGAAAAACCACCAATTGCCGACTCGTTGATTGCTGCCTCGGATCCACCTGTTATTATCATATCCGCCTTGTTCCATTTGATATGGTTAAAAGCCTCAATCAAGGCTGTGTTTGAAGTAGCACATGCCGAGACAGGACAAAAATTTACCCCTCTTAGTCCATACTTCATTGATATGATACCTGCCGCAATATCAACAAGTATTCTTGGTATGAAGAATGGGGTAAATCGCGGGGTTCCGTCACCTTCACAAAATTCTTTCATTTGATTCTGGAACGTTTGAATCCCACCATTTCCAGATCCCCATATCACACCGATACGATTTTTATTCAATAAGTCGAAATCAATTTTTGCATTTTCAACAGCCTCTGCAACTGAATGCAATGCATACAATGAAAATTCATCGTATTGTCTTATTTCTTTCACATGAAAATGATCTCTTACATCAAAGTCTTTGAGCTCACAGGCAAATTTTGCCTTGAATTTTTCAGTATTGAATTTGGTGATTAATCGAGCTCCACTGGTGCCAGTTTGAAGTGCTTCCCAAAAATCATTAACATTATTGCCTATAGGGGTAAGCGCTCCTAACCCTGTAATTACTACTCTTCTCATGTGATAATATTTTAAAGGAATCCTAGTTCCAGCTTTGCCTCTTCGCTCATCATATCTTTATCCCAAGGTGGCTCAAATACAATGTTTACTTTGGCAGAATTGAATTCTTGCGCAGCAGCAACCTTATCCTCAACTTCTTTTGGCAATGATTCTGCCACTGGGCAATTAGGTGAGGTAAGTGTCATATCGATGTCAACATGACCTTCCGCGTTGATCTTTACCTCGTAAATTAGTCCTAGTTCGTATATATCCACTGGAATTTCAGGGTCGTAAATAGACTTTAAGATCTCAACTACTTTATTTTCTAAATCTATCATTTATTTCTATTTCGATAATGACGAAAGAGCAGTCATTTTTATTTTCTTTACCATACTTGCCAATCCATTGGCACGGGTTGGAGATAAATGTTCCTGTAGGCCAATTTTACTGATAAAAAATAAATTAGCGGTGGCCACATTTTCAATTGTTTCTCCGTTCAACACACGAATAAGTAATCCTATTATTCCTTTTGTGATGATCGCATCCGAATCGGCCGTAAAAAATAATTTCCCCTCTTTCACTTCGGAGTCAAGCCAAACGCGCGACTGACAGCCCTCAATAAGACGATTATCTGTCTTTTTCTCCTCATTAATTAAAGGAAGATCTTTTCCCAGTTCAATGATATATTCGTACTTATCCATCCAATCATCGTAGATGGCGAACTCGTCAATTATATCTTGTTGCTTTTCTTCTAGTGTCATAATCATCTCAACATCTGCAGACTTCTCTTCAAGGCGTTTATAAGTATATCAACTTCTTCTTTTGTATTGTAAAATGCAAGAGAAATCCGAATAGTTCCAGGGATTCCATATATTTTCATTAATGGCTGTGTACAATGATGTCCTGTTCTTACAGCTATTCCTTGTTTGTCGAGTAACGTTCCAATGTCAAATGGATGAATCCCATCAACAATAAAAGAAACAACACTCGTCTTATTAGATGCCTTACCAATTATGCGCACATCATCTATTTTACAAAGTTCATTTTGAGCGTATTCTTGCAATTCTTTCTCGTATTTTTCGATCTCATCCAAAGGAAGAGTATTCAAATATTCAATCGCTCTGGACAAGGCTATCGCTCCTGCAATGTTTGGTGTTCCCGCTTCGAACCTGTAAGGAAGCACATTATAAGTAGTCTTTTCAAAGGATACCGTCTCGATCATGTCTCCACCACCTTGATACGGAGTTAAGACTTCCATGATCTTTTTTTTACCGTAAACAATTCCTATGCCGGTAGGTCCAAAAACTTTATGGCCCGAGAATAAATAAAAGTCACAATCTAGGGTTTGCACATCAATCTTCATATGCTGAATGCTCTGCGCTCCGTCGATAATCACAACAGCACCATAGCGATGCGATGCTTCTATAATTTCTTCAATTGGATTTATTGTTCCGAGTGTATTGGATATATGTGTTACGGAGACAACTTTGGTTCTATCTGATAACAGAGAACAGAATGCGTCCAATTTCAATTCTCCCTTACTATTAATAGGTGCCACTCTTAGTTTACATCCCGATCGCTCACAAAGCATTTGCCATGGAACTATGTTTGAGTGATGCTCCATTTCCGTTATGATGATCTCATCACCTACCTCTAATGTTTGCCCAATGCTAAATGCGAGCATATTTAACCCATCGGTTGTACCTTTCGTAAAGATAATTTCTTCCGAGTGCTCAGCATTTATATATTGCTGAATTGTTCTACGTGCATCTTCGTATTTATTTGTTGCTAGCTGGCTGAGGTGATGAACTCCTCTATGTACATTCGAATTCTCTGATTCGTAATAATTGTCAATAGCCTCTATTACTTGTTTGGGTTTTTGTGAGGTAGCACCATTATCGAAATATACGAGCGGCCTTCCGTTTACCGAAGTATGGAGTATGGGAAAATCCTCTCGTATGGCTTCAATATTGAATGTTTTCTTTGCTATCATAGCTGCCACAAAGATAAGAAATCCCATTATCTAGAACTATTCTTAATAAGAAATAATTGAAATAATGAGCGCTTAAAAAATATGCAATAATCAGTTCCTGGTAAGGTACATGAGAAACTCCTTATTTCCGTCACCTCCGAGTATAGGAGATTCCATTGAACCAACCATAATTAGGTTATTTTTTTGTGCCTCCTGGGCAATATCACGAAGAATCTCAGGATAGAGAGCCTTATTTTTTACAATACCACCCTTACCAATGTTCTTCTTTCCAACCTCAAATTGCGGTTTTACCAGGGCAATAATAAATCCCTTTTTTCTCAAGAAGGAATGAATAAATGGAAATACCTTTCTTAACGAGATAAATGATACGTCAATTACACATCCGTCAACTTGTTGATCTATTACACGATTATTTAACTCCCGAACATGTGTTTTTTCGAGGTTGACCACCTCTTTTCTGACCTTGATTTTGTCATGAAGTTGGTTCGAGCCGACATCTATTGAGAACACTTTTTTTGCACCCTTTTCTATTAGCACTTCTGTAAATCCTCCTGTGGATGCTCCTATGTCCATGAATATTCCATCAGATATTTCAGGCTTCCATTCTTCGACAGCAGCAAGTAATTTAAGAGCACCTCTTGAAACCCAAGGAATCTCCTCTTCGATCAATTTTATTTCGCAATCCAAAGGAAATTTTTTCCCTGTTTTGTTTATCAGCTTGCCATCTACCAATACACCGTAAGTTCTTATAATATCCTCAGCACGTGTCCTTGAGGAAACTAGATTACGTTGAATTAAAAGTTTATCGAGACGCTCCAGCATTGGCACAAATATAGTAGAAGAATCTTCTATGTTCTTCTTAATATCATGATTTGACTTTTCCAACGTATATTTGTATTCTAATTTTTAAGAGTGAAACCGGTATATATTACAAGAAGAGAGACATTCAATGCCGCACATAAGTTGTGGAGAGAGGATTGGTCTGATGAAAAGAACTGGGAAGTATTTGGGAAGTGCAGCAACAAGAACTGGCATGGTCATAACTTTACTATTTGGGTAACAGTAAAAGGTGTCCCCAATCCAGATACTGGGTTTGTCATCAATCTGAAGGATTTAAGCAAAATAATAAAGGATTCAGTAATAGAACCATTAGATCATAGAAACCTAAATTTGGATGTGCCATTTTTAAAAGGAGTTTTAGCATCAACTGAAAATGTTGTCATTAAAATTTGGAATGAAATACTAGACCCCATCAAAGATGCTGGAGGTGAGTTGGTAAAGATCAAATTGGTGGAGACCGAGAATAATTATGTCGAATATTACGGAGGAAAAGAACCCATTTAATTTCACTTTTATTAACACTAGAGGGATTAATTGGTTACTATTTTTGATTGAATCATAGGAATGATGGGAGAGGACAAAATTTATAAAAAGGAAGTGACAGAGGCACTCAGTGAATCCTTTTCAAGGGTAATCGATTTTCTTGGGGAGAATAAAGAAAGGGAAGGGTTAAAAAAGACCCCTGAGCGAGTTGCTAAAGCAATGCAGTACCTTACACATGGATATGATCTAGACCCCGATTCAATCGTGAACCAAGCTATTTTTAATGAGGAATACTCCGAAATGGTAATTGTTAAGGACATAGAAGTATATTCTTTATGTGAACATCACATGCTACCATTTTTTGGAAAAGCACATGTTGCTTACATACCTGACAGGAAGATTGTTGGTTTAAGTAAAATACCCAGAGTGGTAGATGCTTATTCCCGAAGATTGCAGGTTCAGGAGCGATTAACTATAGAGATACGAGATTGTATTCAGCGCACACTTTCTCCAAAAGGGGTAGCCGTGGTATTAGAAGCCTCTCACATGTGCATGCAAATGCGCGGTGTACAAAAGCAAAATTCTGTTACAACATCTAGCGCATTCACGGGTCTTTTCCTAAAGAATGATTCAACAAGGAAAGAGTTTATTAATTTAGTTCAAGCAAAATTACATTGATTATGGAAAATGAAATGAAAGAATTCAATAGCGGAAGTTATTCGCAAGAGATAACGAGAGATTTTTTTAAGAGTGTTTACTCTTACATGTTCGCAGCGCTATCGATCTCTGGGATCATAGCTTATATTTCGGGGACACCAGAGATATTCGCTGAATATTTTTTAAACTCAGAACAAACCGGTTTAAGTCCATTGTTTTATGTCGTTGCATTTGCTCCTGTAGGATTAGCTCTTCTTATACAAATGGGTTATGAAAGGCTATCTTTCGGAACTTTGTTGATCCTCTTCATGGTGTATTCTGCTTTGATGGGATTAAGTTTAAGTTCTATCTTACTTGTTTATTCCGGGACACAAATTGCCTCTACCTTCTTTATCACGGCAGGCGCATTTGCAGGCATGGCGATTCTGGGATATACAACTAAAACAGATCTATCCAAACTCGGAAGTTTACTATACATGGCATTTATTGGAATTTTCATCGCAGGAATAGTTAACATGTTTATTGGCAGCGATGCTCTTGGTTTCGGTATTGCTGTAATCGGTGTTTTTGTTTTTACTGGTTTAACAGCTTACCATATGCAGCAGCTAAAGACTATTGCTGCTAGTCAATCAATTTCTGCAATGGATCGATCGAAACTTGCTCTTATTGGTGGACTTCAATTGTATATACTATTTGTAAATTTATTTCTCTCTCTTTTAAGGTTACTAGGAGGTAGAGATTAAAACTATTTTATAACTTTGAACCAAAGAATAGAGTTATGGGTGATAATTTTTTTGAAGAATCGACAGCCGCATTAGGAACTATCTTCACGATTGTTGCATTAGCAGTTATTACTGCTATTCTAATCTGGGGATAATCTGCGTCAAATGATATTTAAATCCCATGCACAATTGTGCATGGGATTTTTATTTTTAACTTAAGTCCATGCCATTTAACTCCATATTCGCTTGGATGATGAAGAAACGAATTCATCAGATCGAACTCTTTCGGAAATATCCGGTTGAGGTTCAAAACGAATTATTGGAGAGATTAATAACGAAGTCATTAAGCACAGAGTTTGGAATAAAACATGATTTTGGAAGTTTAGGTTCCTATGAGGATTTTAAAAAAGCAATTCCACTTCATGAATACGATGACTTAAAACCTTATATAGATCGTACAATATCGGGTGAGCAGAATCTTTTATGGCCATCTGAGATAAAATGGTTTGCTAAATCATCAGGAACTACCTCTGGAAGAAGTAAGTATATTCCAGTTTCGAAAGAGGCGTTAGAAGATTGTCACTACAAAGGGGGAAAAGACCTATTGGCTCTTTACTATAATAATCATCCCAATAGAAGACTCTATAAGGGAAAGCACTTGATCGTTGGAGGGAGTGCAGAATTGAATGAGCTTTCGGAAAACTCATACCTCGGTGATCTTTCAGCAATTATTTTAAAAAATCTACCGTGGTGGGCTGAAGTTCGAAGAACTCCAGCAAAAGAAATTGCATTAATGAGCGAATGGGAGGAAAAGATCGAGAAAATGGCGAGATCTACGATTGAAGAGGATGTATATATTTTAGCAGGTGTACCTAGTTGGACGATGGTACTGGCGAATAGAGTATTGGAGATATCAGGTAAATCTCACTTGAAGGAAGTATGGCCAAATTTGGAGATGTTCATGCACGGTGGGGTTAATTTTGATCCTTATCGAGCGCAGTTTCACAAGCTAATTCCTGATTTATCGATGAATTACGTTGAAACATACAATGCATCCGAAGGTTTTTTTGGGATTCAAGATCAAGTAGAAGGTGGAGAGATGTTATTGATGCTTGATTATGGGATCTTCTTCGAGTTCATACCAGTTGAGCATTACAGAGGAACAAAGTCAGAGGTGATCTGTTCGATCGCGGATGTTGAGCCTAATGTGAATTACGCATTGGTGATATCAACGAATGGAGGACTTTGGAGATATATAGTAGGCGATACAATTCGTTTTACTTCGATCAAACCATATCGCTTCAAAGTAACAGGTAGAACCAAGTTCTTTATCAATACATTCGGAGAGGAGTTGATAGTTGAGAATGCAGAGATGGCAATTGCTCTGGCTTGTGAGAAAACACATGCCCAGATTAGAGACTTTACTGCTTGTCCTGTATTCATGGGGGTCGGAGAAAAGGGCTGTCATGAATGGGCGATTGAGTTTGTAAAATATCCTAATGAGATCGAACGTTTTATTAAAATACTGGATGAGGCCTTACGTGAAATAAATTCTGATTACGACGCAAAACGTTACCAGGACATGATTCTTGGTATACCTAAAATTAACACGCTGAATACCGGAGTGTTTGATGAATGGTTACGACAGAGAGGAAAGCTAGGAGGCCAGAATAAAGTCCCTAGATTATCTAATGATAGAAAGATTATGGAACAAATTTTGCAATTGAATGAGGTATTTGCGTAGTATATTCTTCATATGGATTCTTATCCCTAATTCAATGATTACGTTTGGACAGGATTCGCTAAAATATAGTTGGATTCATCTTGGAGAAATTGAAATAGGTAAACATTCATTTTACACTGTAGATAATCTGAATAACGTCTATTATACGAGGGATCAATCTCTCCATAAGGTTGATTCTGTTTTTGACCTTAAATTCAGGCAAAGCATAAAGTCCTTTGGGAATCCAAAAGAGATTACGGCAGTTAACAGTATGAAACTGGTCCATTTTTCTTGGCAACAGCAAACGCTTTGTTTCTTTGACAATACGCTAACGCAAAGTGAAGATTGTATAGATCTTTTTAATTTAGGTCTAAGCAATGTAACGCAAATTTCTGCATCTCAGAGACCGAATAGATTATGGGTATATGATGAGGTAAATTCAGTTCTCACTTTGCTGAATACAGACGATGTTTCTGCCTCATTGCAATTAATCAATTTAACGGGTGTTTTAGAGATAGATTCGTGTACCATGATTATGGAGAGAAACAATAAATTATTCTTTTTGGATAAGGTCAAGGGAGTATTCATCTTCGATCAATTTGGGACATTGCTAGAGCAAGTTTCTCTCTCAAACATTGCTGCAATAGATGTGTATAAAGAGAACCTTTTACTAATGAATGAGGATACATTGATTTCCCGAGACCTTAGAACGGGTGAGCAGTTTACAATTTTATCACCAATGACAGGTCTTTCAAGTCTTATGATACGTGGAGATTTCTTTTATTTCCGAAAAGGAGACATTGTTCATAAATTCCGATTGCAATTGTAGTTTTTCATCTTGTTTCTTTGTTCAATTATTGTAATTTAGTCAGTCCAAAAACGACGAGAAATGCATATAGCTGTAGCCGGAAATATAGGATCAGGTAAAACAACTTTAACGAAGATGCTTGCAAAGCATTTTGGATGGGACACTCATTTTGAAGATGTGGAGCAAAATCCGTATTTGAATGATTTCTACGAGGATATGCAGCGGTGGTCGTTTAATTTACAAATATACTACCTTAACAGTCGTTTTACTCAGATCCAAGAGATCCAGAAATCGGAGAAAACAGTTATCCAGGACAGAACGATTTATGAAGATGCTTTCATTTTTGCTCCCAATCTCCACTCCATGGGTTTAATGACTACCAGAGATTTTGAAAATTATTTTTCACTTTTCAATTTAATGGAATCGTTTGTTTCTGCTCCCGATCTTTTGGTTTATCTGAGGGCTTCAGTTCCGACATTGGTGAATCAAATACAACAAAGAGGGAGGGAATATGAAGAAAGTATCCGCCTGGATTATTTGAAAAGATTGAACGAGCGCTATGAGGCTTGGATCTCTACTTACGACAAAGGAAAACTTTTAATCATAGACGTTGACAACAACAACTTTCCTGAAGACAAGGAGGATTTGGGCTCGATTATCAATAAAATCGATGCTGAGATCAATGGACTCTTCTAAAATCAATGCATTATGATCGTAGTTACAGGTGCGGCAGGATTCATAGGAAGTTGCCTTGTTAGTCATTTGAATAAAGCCGGCTATACCAATATTGTTGCTGTAGATGATTTCTCTAAGAATGAGAAGGACGAGAATCTGAATGGAAAAACACTTGTTTCTAAGGTTGGTCGTGATGATTTTATGTTATGGCTTGGGGAATACGGTGAAGAAGTTGAGTTCATTTATCATATAGGTGCTCGTACTGATACAACAGAATTCGATACCAAGATTTTTGATAAACTGAATCTCAATTACTCGAAGGATATATGGAACCTTGCTGTAAAGTACAATATCCCATTGGTATATGCGAGCTCTGCTGCTACTTACGGACTTGGTGAGCACGGATACAAAGATGATCACAGCATTGTAGAGAAGCTCAAGCCTCTAAACCCTTATGGAGATTCAAAGAATGATTTCGATAAGTGGATTCTTGCCCAGGTTACTGAACCGCCTTTCTGGGCAGGATTGAAATTCTTCAATGTGTATGGACCTAATGAGTATCACAAAGGAAGGATGGCATCGGTGATCTTTCATGCGTTTAATCAGATCAATAAGACGGACGGAATGAAGTTATTCCGAAGTCACAATGAGAATTATAAAGACGGGGAACAATTGCGTGACTTCATCTATGTGAAAGACGTTGTGAATGTTTGTCTATTCTTGATGGAACAAGAACAGTCGTCAGGAATATATAATCTAGGATCAGGAAAAGCCAGAACATTCTTGGACCTTACTAAAAACACCTTTAGGGCTATGGGCAAGGAAGCGATGATTGGCTTTGTAGATACACCTTTGGATATCCGCGATAAATATCAGTACTTCACAGAGGCAGACATGCAAAAACTATATGCGGCTGGTTATAAAACTCCTTTTCACACACTAGAGGAAGGTGTTACAGATTACGTATCAAATTATCTTATCGAGGGTAGGTTTTATTAGTAATAACTGAGAGAGGTCAGCCTAAGGATTTAAAAGATCCTCCATCGTATCAATATCATTCTTCGTTTCTAACAGGAAGTAAGATTCTTTCTTTTTTGTCAGTCTTTCCAGCGTGGTCTCAAGAACTTCACGGGTACTCCAATTTACATTTTCGAAGAGTTCGGTGATCATTTTTTTTATCCCCAGGAGATAATATCCACCATCAGATGCAGGCCCTATTACTGTATCCATCAAAGAGAGACTTTGGAAGCTTTTGTCAATCAATTTTGCACTTATATCCGGCAGGTCTGAACCTATTATGACAATACGTTCAAATCCTGCAGAGAAACCATCTTGAAAAGCGTTTTTCATTTTTTCACCAAGATCAACACCTGATTGAATTTTTGATTGATCCCCCGGCCATATATTTTCGTCAATTGAATTACTGAAATAGAAACGTACATCGGCTCGGCATCCTTTCGCCGCTTCAATGGTAATTTGTAAAAGCTTCTGGTAAACGGCTAGAGCCTCTTTATCCCCAATTTCCTTCGCGAGTCTGGTTTTAACCTTGCCTAATTCAGGGTTCTTCACAAAAACAATAAGTAATTCAGACATGTTAAGGCTGACAGATTAATGTATCATAAGAAGGTGAGAATCCTGCCCAAACACCTAAGGCTCCTCCTGAGATGTTATTAGGGATATTCGTCGGGGTGGAAAATGGATTTCCTGCAGTTTGAATTTGCAAATATTTTTTCTCTAAGTATTCATATACTTGAGCATCCATTTTTGAGAATTTGATCACGACAGTATCACCAAGAGGGTATAATCCGAGATACTCTTCTGGTGTTTCGGTCTCAAAAGCAAAAGGGTTTTCATATGCAAATTCAAATGCTAGTCCGTTGAAGAATTGATCATTAAAAACGGGAGAAAAAGGAACTTTAAAATTTTGATCAATAGGCTCTCCATCCATTCCGATATTGATCCTTTTTACCTCCCATTTATAAGCATCCCCTTTTGTCGGAGGGTCTGTTAAGTATACCCATGAAAAGCCATGATTAGGTGTGCTCGGTTCAGGTTTCCACCAAACGGAATCAAAATAGGTAGGCTGAACAATAGCCGTTGATGCTTCGTATGTATTGCCGTCCAACTCTACGGTTAACAGGTAGGTTTTTCCTACTTGCCCTGACATCGAAGGGTCTAAAGTCAGATAAGCACAAATATGATAGTTCGCCAATTCACTTTCTGAAATACCAAACATTTGAGCAGCAATAGGTCCTGCTCCAGGAGGGAGGTTATCAGAGCACCATTCATCTAATACCACGGTATTTGTCCCGTCTGATACTGTCACAGTGGCGCCAGATACAAATCCATTTAAAAAGGCATCAATATCCGTCGGTGCATATATGTCTTTCGTCTTTGAGATCATCACAAAAGGAGGTGCGTTGGTTTCAATCACGCCGTCAATAACCAACTCCTCTGCGTATCCAGGAATATCGATCTCAACCTCCTTTGTACAACTTGTAAAGATTAACAATGTTAGTGTTATGTAGAAAGTGTGCTTCATATTAAAACTCAAAATTCCATGTTACACTTGGTATGATCGGGAACAACGTCACCTGTTTTACTGATATCTCAAAGTTTCCTTCAAGGAAATCACCATCGTTATCAACATAAAGAAAGAATGGATTCGCTCTATTATAAACATTGTATACGGAGAAAGCCCAATTGCTTCTAAATCGTTTCTTTTTCTTTAAATTTTCACCAGTTGCCGGATCTGTAACTATTTTATATTCTTTGGAATAAAGTGTTGCGCCAACATCCAATCGATGATAAGCAGGCATTCGTGTACTGTTACGTTGACCATAGTTAAATAACAAGTCCTGATCTTGAACGTACCAAGATGTTGGAAGAGTTAAAGTATTGCCTGTAGCATATATGAAGGATGCACTGAAAAGCCATCTTGCGTTGAGTTTATATGTGCCAACCACAGATAAGTCATGTCTTCTATCATACTTCGCTGGAAATGGATTCCCTTCGTTCAATTCCTCAAATATACGATCTGTTTTACTCCATGTATACCCAACCCATCCGGTGAATTTCCCATAAGTTTTTTTCAAGAATAATTCTGCACCATAGCTGTATCCTCGTCCGAATGTAAGTAGATTATCGGTGTTGTCGTTTACATTGTCTCCGGGCAATGCACCTTCCTTGTACTCGATAAGATTTCTTAGATCCTTGTAATAAATCTCAAGGGATGTCTCCAACATGTTTTCCAGGAAATTTCTGAAGTATCCTATTGAAGCCTGCCAACCTTTTTGCGGTCTAGCAATACTTGTTGTTGGGTACCAGATATCTGTAGGCAATGAAACGGCACTTAATGAAGTCAAGTGAACGTATTGGTAATTATAGCTGTAACCCGCCTTGATCGAACTCTTATCTTTTAACATCCAACGCATGGATATCCTTGGCTCCAATCCATGATAGAATTGAATTGTTTCACCACTCGGATATTCAACTAGGCTGTCTTGTGTACTGATTCCATCCCCTTTGATGTATCGCGTAAATGGACCAACATGCTGAAATGTAGAATAGCGAATCCCTGCATTTATCCTGAAGTTCTCAGTAAGGTCGAACTCATCCAGGAAATAGACTGCCGACTCATGGCTGAAAAGTTTCTGAGCAAGTCCGGTATCAAATTCGATTGTGTCTTGCTCTGCAGATACACTCATCGGCGTAAATGTGTGGAATTTATAATCTGCTCCCCATTTTAATTTATGTAAGGGATTAGCGTAGTAAGAAAAATCTATTTTACCTCCGTAGTCTCGAATCCCAGAATTTAATGAGAATTGAAATTCATCTTGAGCAGAAATAAAGCTAAATTGATAGTCAGTAAAGGTCCCAGTTACATTCATGAATAATTTATCATTCAAGATTCGATTCCAGCGGAGAGCCATGATTCCATTTCCCCATGGCATATCTACTTGAAAATCATCTTCATTATTTGCGTAACTAAATAAATCTTTACCATAATAACCACTAAACATTATCTTATCCCTTTCTGAGATTTTGTAATTAGCTTTTACGTTCATATCGTAGAAGAAGTAGCTTGACCCATAGAAAGGAGAAGTTTCAGGAATAGCTGCTTTCATAATCAAATCGATGTATGTTCTTCGGCCAGAAACAATGAATGAGCCACGATCTTTTTTGATCGGACCTTCTAGTGTTAATCTAGATGAAATAGCACCGATACCACCCTTAATATGGTATCCTTTGTTATTGCCTTCATTCATGTTTACTTCAAGTACAGATGACATTCGTCCACCAAAATTTGCCGGCATTCCTCCTTTAATTAGATTTACCGATTTTACAGCATCAGCATTGAAAACCGAGAAAAATCCGAAAAGATGGGCAGCGTTATATACGACCGCTTCATCTAGTAATACCAGGTTCTGATCTGGTCCACCTCCCCTTACATAAAATCCTTGACCTCCTTCTGCGGCAGATGACACTCCCGGCAATAGCTGGATTGTTTTAATGATATCAACCTCTCCCATGAATGCTGGAAGCGTTTTGATTTGATCAATGTCCAAATCAATCTGGCCTAGTTGAGCACTTTTAGTATTTTCATCCGCTTTTGCATTCACAACAATTTCCTCAAATTCTTGAATATCGCCACCCATGTCGACATTCAATTCCAAATTTTTAGATAGATCTAGAAGAAATGTTCTCGTTTCCATCCCGGTAACACGGATCTCAACGGTGTGAGAATCAGCTGGAATTGTTATGGAGTAGAAACCGTAAGAATTTGAAGTAACTCCTTGCCTTATTTCCGGAAAAAACACCTTTGCTCCAATGATCGTCTCACCACTTCGAGCGTCTGTGATCGTTCCACTTAGCGTAGAATTTTCCTGTGCAAAAGTGCTCTGACCAAGAAAAAATAAAAAAATAAAAATAAGTGATCTCAAGGGGGATTTATTTTTGGGCAAATTTAAATCAATTTCAACAGGATTGAAAAAGAAAATGTGATACTCGGTATTATCTGTTTTTTAACGGATTATCAGGCTTTTTTTATGTAAAGCTGTAATGTTCATTCTTTGCTTGAACCTTACACATCAATTTCCACTATTGTTTTACCTTTGTGATCTAACGATTTGAAAGGACAAAATGAAGATTTCATACAATTGGTTGAAGCAATATGTGAATACTGATCTTTCACCTGAGAGAATGACGGAGATATTGACTGATACAGGTCTCGAAGTTGAAGGATTACAGAAGATAGAGGCAGTGAAGGGTGGACTTGAAGGCGTTTTTGTTGGAGAGGTTCTTTCATGCAAACAGCATCCTGATGCCGACAGACTAAAAGTAACGACTGTTTCAGCAGGAGGTGATGAGCTCCAGATCGTTTGTGGTGCACCAAATGTTGCAGTTGGACAGAAGGTTATTGTAGCAACTGTTGGTTGTACACTTTATCCAAATCCTGAAGAGCCTTTTAAGATCAAAAAATCGAAGATTCGAGGAGTTGAATCGATGGGAATGCTTTGTGCTGAGGACGAGCTTGGTTTGGGAGAATCGCATGATGGAATTTTGTTACTGGATGACTCTGCCTCTGTAGGACAAAAAGCAAGTCAGTATTTTGAATTGGAGGATGACTATGAGATTGAGATCGGATTAACACCGAACCGTGCGGATGCAATGGGACATATTGGTGTAGCTAGAGACTTGGTCGCTTACTTGAATGTACATGAAGGAGCGGATTTGTCGATTAATTGGCCTGATGTGAGCGGATTTAAAGTTGAGAATAACAGCTTACCGATTGCGATAAAAGTTGAAGATAAAGATCATTGCCCTCGATATATGGGGACTTCGCTCAAAGGAGTGACGGTGGAGGCATCACCGGCTTGGTTACAGAAAAGATTGCGAGCAATTGGTTTATCACCGATCAGTAATGTAGTTGATGTTACCAATTTCGTGATGCATGAATTAGGCACACCACTTCATGCATTCGATGCAGATAAATTGAATGGACAGGTTGTAGTCAAAGTTGCGAAACAAGGTGACAAGTTTACAACGTTGGATGAAGTAGAAAGAGAATTAGCAGATGAGAACCTAATGATCACAAATGGAAACGACCATTTGTGTATTGCGGGAGTATTTGGTGGCATTGATTCTGGAATTAAGGACGATACAACTGATGTGTTCTTAGAATCGGCATATTTCAACCCGGTATCAGTTAGAAAGACAGCAAAAATGCATGCCCTTAATACGGATGCATCATTTAGATACGAGAGAGGAGTCGATCCGAATCTGACAGCGTATGCCTTAAAGAGAGCAGCTATGTTGATCAAAGAGATCGCCGGAGGTGAGATAGCGATGGACGTGATTGATACAAATCCATCAGAAGTAAATGGTCAAGAGATCCAGTTTAGCTACGCTAGATGTTGTCAGTTGATCGGACATAAGATAGAGGAGGGTACTGTAGCCAGTATCTTGAAGAATCTGGATGTTGAGATCGCAGCACAAAATGGAGACAAGTGGACATTAAATGTTCCTGCCTATAGAGTGGATGTAACGCGTGAGGCCGATGTTGTGGAAGAAGTTCTAAGAATCTACGGATTCAATAACATTCCACTTCCTTCGAAATTGAATACATCGATCGCATATTTCCCAAAGCCTGATGTAGAAAAAGTGCAGACTGTAATTTCGGAAATGCTTGTTGGGATGGGGTGTATGGAAACGATGAACAACTCGCTAACGAAATCATCTTACATCTCTGAGTTTGATGGAGATCAGGTGAAGTCAGAGCGAAACGTTGAAATATTAAACCCGTTGAGTCAGGACTTGGATATCATGCGTCAGTCGCTCATATTCAATGCACTTGAAACTGTTGGGTACAACCAAAATAGACAAAATCCAGATCTCAAATTGTTCGAGTTTGGAAAGGTATATCGAAAGTTTGGTGACGAGTATAATGAGAATAGACGCTTGTTGATTGTGCTTAGTGGAAGACAAACTGCTGAGAACTGGAATTCAGTCAAAGATGACTTCAGCTACTATTCAATTAAAGGAATGGTACAGGCTGTTTTAACAAGACTCGGGTTAGAGGGGATGTTGAAAGAGAAAGCATCTAAAAACGATCTTTTCGCGGATGGATTGCAGCTTTCTGTTTTGAAAAATAAAATTGGAGACATTGGTTGGGCATCTGCAAAACTGCGCAAGCACTTCGGGATTAAAAAGGATGTGTTTATTGCAGACTTAGATTGGGATGCATTGATCGACAGTTTGAAATTCAGTAAGATCAAATTCTCAGAGCTACCTAAAACATTTGAAGTACGTCGTGACTTCTCATTGTTATTAGATGAAAAAGTGAAGTTCTCTGAGATCGAGGAGGTAGCTAAGTCTTGTGACAAGAAGTTATTGAAAGAAGTTGGTCTGTTTGACGTGTACGAAGGGAAGAACCTTGACGCAGGCAAGAAGTCATATGCTGTTTCTTTCAAATTCCAGGATGCCGAAAAAACGTTGAAGGACAAACAGATCGACGCGATCATGGATAAGATCCGCGCACAGCTTGAGTCAAAATTCAACGCACAATTAAGATAATGTCACAACGATTTGCAGTCACAGGAATTGGTACAGACGTTGGAAAGACGGTTGTAAGCGCAATCCTGGCAGAATCGTTACAAGCGAATTATTGGAAACCTGTTCAAGCAGGTGATCTCGACAATTCAGATTCTACAAAGGTTGAAAGATACACATCTAACGTAAATTTACTTCCTGAAAAATTCAAGTTGACAGAGCCGATGTCACCACATGCTGCTGCACGCATTGATGGGGTTCAAATAGCAAAAGAAGATTTGAAATTACCTGCGGTATCAGGTAATTTGATTGTAGAAGGTGCAGGAGGATTGTTGGTTCCCTTCAATGATGATGGATTATTATTTGCAGACTTGCTGGAGTATTGGGGTTTACCAACGATCGTTGTTTCAAGACACTATTTAGGTAGTATAAATCATACCCTGCTCACAATGGAAACATTGAAAAAAAGAGGAGTCGAAGTTGCCGGAATTATCTTTGTTGGTAATGAGAACAATGAGACTGAACAAGTCATTAAAAGTGTCACTGGTGTCAAGGTATTAGGAAGAATTCCTATTGCGAAAGAATTAAACGATAAGTTCATTCAAGAACAGGCAAAGCAATTTCAATGGTAGACCTATTAAAGAAAGACAAACAGTATGTCTGGCATCCATTTACACAGCATCAGACTGCCGGTGATCCATTGCAGGTGGTTCGGGCTGAAGGAACTCTACTTTTTGATATAGAAGGTAAATCATACATTGACGCGAATTCTTCGTGGTGGGTGAATGTGCATGGTCACGGACATCCGCATTTGGCCGAAGCTGTGAACAAGCAGTTTATGGAATTGGAGCACGTTGTTTTTGCAGGTGTTACGCATCCAAAAGCGGTGGAGCTCTCTGAACGAATCACGAAGATTTTGCCTGAGAATTTTCAGCGAGTATTCTTTTCGGATAACGGTTCTACTTCCACAGAGGTGGCATTGAAAATGTCATTCCAATACTGGTTTAACAAAGATGAAGACCGCAAACGCGTTTTAGCTATTGAAGGAGCGTATCATGGTGATACATTTGGAGCGATGTCAGTAGGAGAGAGGGATATGTTCAACAGACCTTTTGAGCCGTTCTTCTTTGATGTTGATTATTTACCGTTCCCGGAATCAGATAAGGAAGCTGAAATTCTGACTAAGGCCGAGAAACTTTTGTCTACGAAGACTTTTGCTTCATTAATATTAGAGCCACTTGTTCAGGGTGCCTCTGGGATGCGCATGTATTCGAGTAATTTCCTGGATCAATTATCTGCCATCGCGAAGAAATACGAAACCATTGTGATCTTTGATGAGGTGATGACGGGCTTCGGACGAACAGGTAAAATGTTTGCAATGGACCATTGTGAAGTGAAGCCTGATATCGTTTGTTTGTCTAAAGGATTGACCGGAGGTACAATGGCTTTAGGATTGACTGTAGCTTCGGAGAAAATGTATCAAAGCTTTCTCTCTGATGAAATGGCCAGAGGTTTTCTTCATGGACATTCATTTACGGCAAATCCGCTGGCTTCTGCTGTTTCATGTGCCAATTTAGATCTGTTTGAAAAACCTTCAACAAAAGAAGCGATCAATACGATTGTTAATTGGAACCAGACTTTCGCAGATGAGTTGAAGCAATGGCAATCTGTTGAGAATGTGCGTCAGCAAGGAACGATTCTTGCATTTAGCGTGAAGAACGAAGCAGGGAACACTTATTTCTCATCCATTAGAGATAGAGCATATAAATTCTTTCTGAATAATGGGGTGCTTCTTAGACCTTTAGGAAATACGATATTTATCAATCCACCTTATTGCATCACAGAAGAGGAGTATATCGAATTGAAGTCTGTTATTCTTGGGTTTCTTCGATCGCTTGAAGAATGATTTCCGAAGCTTTGATGACCTCTTCCTCGGTAATGTTTAACGGAGGAGAGAGTCTGAAACTGTAGGGATGAGATAAAAACCAAAAGCTGATCAACCCGTAATCAAGGCATTTCTCAACAACTTTTGCTACGCGCTCTTGCGATTCCATATCAAAGGCGAACATAGATCCTATTCTTCTGCACGCTTTGATCTCCGAATGTGCACTTACTCTATCAGCTAGTAACCCTGCTAATCGTTCCACTTCGTTGTAATCTATTTCTGAATCCAAGACGTCTAAGCAAGCTGCACCTGCTGCACAAACAACTGGATGTCCACCGAATGTTGTGATGTGTCCGAGCATTGGCTCGTACGTAAACTCTTTCATGAATGCTTTGGAAGATACTAGTGCACCGATCGGCATCCCCCCACCAAGTGCTTTTCCTAAAGTGAGTATATCCGGTGAAACATCGAAGTGCTCAAATGCGAAGAGTTTTCCTGTTCTTCCCATTCCGCACTGTATCTCATCGAAAATAAGCAAGGCACCAACTTCCGTACATTTCGCTCTCAACGCTTGTAAGTATTCTTTTGATGGAACGCGAACTCCGGCATCTCCCTGAACAGATTCAATAATGACACCTGCAGTTTTTTCCGTAATCGAATTAAGGTCTGGTAAGTGATTGAATTGCAGGAAACGTACATCTGGTAATAATGGACGAAAAGCCATTTTTTTGACCTCATTTCCCGAAACACTTAGAGAACCATGTGTACTTCCGTGGTAAGATCCATGAAATGAAATGAGCTCACTTCTTCCCGTAACTCTTTTGGCAAGCTTTAAGGCGGCTTCATTCGCTTCCGTTCCCGAGTTTACCGGGTAAACACAATTGAGATGAGACGGTAGCTTGGCTGTCAGTTTGTTGCTCAAGTCTAGTTGGGCATCTTGCACAAACTCTCCATATACCATTACATGCATGTGCCGGTCAACTTGTTCCTTAATTGCATTGACAACTTTAGGATGGTTGTGTCCAATATTATTGACAGCAACTCCCGCAATCATATCCATGTAGGATTTTCCGTTTTTATCCTTGATGTAAATACCTTCCGCACTGTCCACTTCGATTAGGAAAGGAAATGGATTGGTTTGTCCTAATCCTGTAAGAAAATCCTTTTTTTGACTCATTAATCTGGTCTGTTCGGAGCTGGTTTCCCATGTGGAGGTTCTTTACGACCCTTCATTTGTTCTAACAGCTCACGTTTGAATCGCTGTTCCAAACTTAGCAGTTTTGTCGCTTTTTTATAGCCGATGACATCAGCTATTTTATCATGATACTCCATTTTGAGCTCGGTTTGCTGAAGTTCATTACTCAAGATACTTTGTGATTTAGACTTGATATCCTCCTCAGAAAGTGTTTCAAAGTTATCTTTCAGCTCCTTTTGTAATTTACGCTCTTCCTTTTTCTTCTCTTGAATCTTCTCAGACATTTCATTGTAGACGGGCCAGAATTTCTCGGCTTCATCCGTTGTAAGCTCTAACTCTTTCGTAATAAAAGCGATCTTCAATTGCTCGATCTTCTCTTTTTTATTCGGTCTTTCTTTACCTGGAGGCTGTGCATTTACAGTTCCCATTGCAAAGAATACAAAAAGTACAACTGCATGAAGTGGTTTTAAATTTCTCATGGTATTCATTTTAAATAAAGTCATTTTCTAGTTCATCCAGATCTATATCTTCCAACTCGAGATAATCTAAGATTTCCTGTTCATCGATGTCATCAAAAGAGATGGATTCGGATGATTCAACGTACGAGATGTCCAACATTTCAATGCTCAACTCTTCATCCAGTTCGTCAATCTCTTCATCACTCAAAGTTTCCCCAAGCTGTTCTGTATCAAAATCATCTATATTCTCATAAACATACAAGATCAACTCCTCCGTTGAAACATCATCAAGTTGTGCAAGAATATTTGTTTGCGTCTGCCGTGGAATATTGAATAAGAAGAACCCAACAACGAGAATTGCAGCTGCTGCAGTTGACCAATAGAAAATCTTTCGTCCGATTGGAATCACTTTCGTTTCCTTTGATTCCTGTTCGATGACGGACGCTGCAAGAGCATCGAAATAATCCTTAGAAGGAGTTTCGATCTTTCTCTTTTTTAGATGTTCAAATATGTCTTCGTTTTCTTTCATCTTTCTCTTTGACAGCTAATTGAGCTATTGGTTTAATTGATTCAACAAAAATTCTTTGATCTTTTCTTTCGCATGAAAGAAGCTGGCCTTCAAGGCGCCCTCACTCGTCCCCAGTCTTTCTGCTATTTCCGAATATTTCAGTTCTTCGAAATATTTCAATTGAAAGACTACGGCCTGTTTTTCCGGTAGGGCATCAATAGCGTTCATGAGTAATTCGTGGATTCGCTCCCCATCGATCCGTTCAAGTGAATTTGAACCGGCTAGGATCTCAAATACGGGTTCATCAAGATCAATACCGGTGCGTCGTTTCTCTTTATCAAGATAGTTCAACGTTTCATTCCGAGCAATGCGGTATAGCCATGTGTAAAGAGCAGAATCACCCTTGAAGGCGTCCAGTTTTTGGAAAGCTTTTACCAGGACATTCTGTAAAATGTCATTCGTAAGTTCATGATTTCTTGTGATTTGTCTGATCTGACGATACAGCATCTCACCGTAGGCGTCTACAAGAATACGAAATGCTTCATTCCTATTTCTTCCACCCTGATGAAAAAGTTTCAGTATATGTTTGTCATCAGGTCTGGGTTGCATTTTTATCTTACTGTTTTCTTTGTACTGCACGTTCTGCTGCAGCGACAATATCAGGTGCGTCTAAGCCGTATTTCGACATCAATTCGTCTGGAGTACCGCTCTCTCCGAACTTATCATTGACACCTACGTACTCTTGTGGTGCTGGCATCTTTCTCGAAAGTACTTGTGCTATTGAGTCACCAAGCCCACCGTTCAACATGTGTTCTTCAGCTGTTACAATACATCCTGTCTTCGCTACAGAGTCTAAGACAGCTTGCTCATCCAAAGGTTTAATCGTGTGCATATTTATTACTTCTGCAGAGATTCCTTTTTCGTTCAAAATACGTGCTGCTTCGATCGATTTCCATACCAGGTGACCACACGCAATGATCGTCACATCAGTCCCATCAAAGATCTTATCTGCTTTTCCAATCTGGAATTTAGCATCTGGTTTTACAAAAATCGGCACTGAAGGCCTCCCAAAACGAAGGTATACGGCTCCTTCGTGCTTTGCGATCGCAATTGTTGCTTGTTTCGTTTGGTTGAAATCCGCCGGTACGATCACGGTCATGTTCGGAAGCATTTTCATCATTCCAATATCTTCTAGGATTTGGTGCGTGGCACCATCTTCTCCGAGTGTGATTCCTGCATGAGAAGCACAGATTTTCACGTTCTTTTGAGAATAAGCGATTGACTGACGAATCTGATCATAAACTCTGCCCGTTGAGAAATTTGCGAATGTTCCCGTGTAAGGAATTTTACCTCCAACAGTCAGTCCAGCTGCTATACCCATCATGTTTGCTTCGGCAATTCCTACCTGGAAAAAACGCTCAGGAAACTCGTCCTGAAATGCATTCATTTTTAGTGAGCCAGTAAGATCAGCACACAGTGCTACCACGTCTTTATTATGTTTTCCAACTTCTAAAAGGCCTTCACCAAATCCGGATCTTGTATCCTTTTTCCCAAGAATTTCGATTTCCAATGTTTCCATCATAATTGCAGCGTTATCGTTTTGTTTGAAGTGATCCTAAAATCTTTCAAGATCGTATATGTACTAGATTTTAATTTTTTTGGTCTGTAAACTATTCTGTAAGAACCAGGTTGTAACTGAAAGTCACCAGATTTATAACCATCAGCGAGGTTGCACACCCATTCCCAAGATCCGTCATTCACCTGAGTAAATATTTGACCAACAATGGGGTTGCCAGCTGAATACTTCATGTATCCTGGAGCTTCAATATCGATATAAGTCACACCGTTTTGCTCAACGTATGTGGTGTAATTAAGTCTCGGAAGTGTAAGGATCTCAACATCGTAAGTTCCAACAAGATATTTATCTGATGTACCTACTTTTTGTGTGTTCAGTGTTTTTCCATCACCTTTGCGCATTACTCTTGATTCAATCTGATAAGGACGATTGGCATTCTTGAATCGGAATTGAATGTATCCTTGTGGGCAATCTACTTCGATGGTGTTGTGCATGTTGGGTTTGATCTCTATGTTCTTTTTCTCAACACGAGGTGTTGTATTCACTACAAGATCATAATTAAGGGTAGGATCAAGGATCAAAGTATCTGGATTACTATACCTGTTTAATGTGTGCGTGAATGTGTATTTGAGTTCTTTGGTTCCAGCCTTGTATAAGAACATGGTAACATCCGTTTCAGTTGGTTTCGAATGGATGTCGTTCAAATTGATCTGCACCGTCGTGTTTACGAGTGCTTTTTGAACCACAGTTTCCAGAACCTTCGTGAATGATTCCTTTGTTTCAGCGTCCATGTATGTACCAATACAATTGAACTTCTCTAGGTATGAAAGGTCCATGCCAAGACCAATAACAAAGGGTGTAACGTTTACACCTTTGTCTTTCAATTTTTTGGCAACAACACATGGATCATTATCGCAAGCCTCTAGCCCGTCAGTAATTAGAATTATTACATTTCTCGAATTATTATCTGGAAAATCATCAGCTGCTGCCTCTAGCGATCGCGCAATTGGAGTTGTTCCTTTTGCCTTGATTGTACTAATCTTGTGAGAGATAGCTGAAATATTACTTGTTCCAAAAGGGACTTCAAGTTTTGTGTCGTTACAATCCTGAAAAGTTGCAGTAATTGGTGATTGGTGGCCGTAAACACGCAGTCCCATTTCCAAATTAGGAACACCATCAAGTTTATCAACTGTTTCGGCGAGTAATTCTTTTGCTGCTTCAATTCGGGTTTGTTTACCCCACCTTGCATTCATACTATTGGAGGCATCTAGTATGAATAGAATACGTGTTAGCTGATCATCTTGAGCATTTACCCTTCCTATTAGAAGTATTGATAATATGACAAATAATAACTTCAATTAATAATCTCCAATAGTCTCCTCAAGTTGACCAAGTGCCGCATCAAGTTGTTCATTATTTGGTGCAACGCCATGCCACTTATGGGTTCCCATCATGTAGTCTACACCCTGTCCCATTTCTGTTCTCATTAGAATAACGATAGGTTTTCCTTTTCCACACATTTCTCTCGCTCTTTTCATGGTTGCTTGAATATTTTTGATGTTATGGCCATCCATTTCTAATACTTCCCATCCAAAAGCTTGCCATTTTTTTTCAAGATCTCCCAAAGAGATCACATCCTCAACATCCCCATCAATCTGTCGACCATTGTAATCAATTGTTGCTATTATGTTGTCTACCTTGTGAGCAGCGGCATACATAGCGGCTTCCCATATCTGCCCTTCTTGTAATTCTCCATCTCCATGGAGGGTATAAACAAGCGATCTGTCCTGATTTAGTTTTTTAGCTTCTGCAGTGCCTATTCCAACAGAGAGTCCTTGTCCAAGCGAGCCTGATGCCATTCTGATACCGGGTAGCCCCTTATCTGTTGACGGGTGACCCTGAAGACGACTAGAAATCTTTCTAAATGTTGCCAATTCATCAACAGGGAAATAACCTCTTCGAGAGAGTACACTGTAAAACACAGGCGAAATATGTCCATTTGAAAGATAGAAGACATCTTCATTAATTCCATCCATATCAAAATTGGCTGGATCAATATTCATAATATCAAAATAAAGCACAGTTAAAAAGTCTGTACAACCCAAAGAACCTCCTGGGTGCCCTGATTTTGCACCCGAAACCATTCTTACAATATCTCGTCTTACTTGAGAGGCTATTTTATCAAGAGTTAAATCCGCCATTTTCTTCAGAATTATTGTGTTTTCAATACATTGCAAAACTAAGTTTAATTACTTAGTTTTATCCGCCGATTTTGGTCAAGTTTTCATCAAATGCAACTATTTATAAACAAATTCGGTCTGACCTTTGAAAACACAAAAGCTAAAATGAAACTACTCTATTTTGCGCTAATTTTAATTCTCTCGGCGGGATTCACTTCCGCTCAAAATTACGACAGTCGACTTCTGAAGAAATTCAACCATGAAGAGCTCATTTTCATGGAGCAAAATAACCCATTGAAACTAAAAAGATATGAGTATGCACTCGATCATGGTGTTTATTTTGCTGAATTACCATTTGGAAAAAAAGAGGATCTTCCTTCGATATCATTGAATGGAGATCCCTCCAATTTCTTATCTCTTGGTATAGACATTCTTAACAAAAATCAGTATTTCAAGATTGAGGGAACCGACAAGATGTTGGTTGTAAAATCAATATGGGTATTGGATAACGAGATGAGGCAATGAGTATTAAAAATAAAGTTGTAATACTCTCAGGACTTTTAATGAGTGTATTTTCCTTTGGACAAAATGTGATTATGGGTGATGTAGGATATCTTGAGTCGAATCCTGCAGATTGCAGTACTTTTGGTGTTGGAGGAAATAATTTTTTTGATGATGGAAGCGCTGGTAACTATTCAGCAAACTTTAACGATACGACTGTTTTTTGTCCAGATCTATCGCAAGGAACTAAAATGACTCTGACTTTTGCTATTAATGCAGGTTTTACATTTGATGTTGACGGTTCAGATTCAATTTACATATACGACGGACCTAACACGAGTGCACCGTTATTGGGAGTTCACAACTCAGTTACTAATCCAAATGGATTTGCATACACAGCCTCATGGAATAACCCATCTGGTTGTTTGACCGTTGTATTCATTTCAGACGGAGCAGTTGAAGGTACTGGGTGGTCGGCAAATGCACAGTGCGGTAATCAGGCACAGCCATTTGAGCCTCATATTGAGGCTTTTGTGAATGGACAGGGAGCCAATGCGCTGAATCCAATAGATACAGGTTTTGTAGATATTTGTTTTGGCGATAGTATTCTCTTCGTGGCAAAGCCTATTTTTCCGAACTCCCTGGAAATCACAGGTTATGGTTATTCACAAAACGTAAATAACGTTGACTATGAGTGGTACATTAGTGACGGTGGGACTTATCCAAATAATGACTCTATATGGTTTACGCCACCTGCAAGAAACGGTTATTTGGTTGACTTAAAAATTACAGATGCATTTCCTCAAATTGAAAGAATGCTGTGTAAGGTTCGAGTGTCTCAACTTCCAAGCTTTGTAGGGACCGGTCCAGAGGAAGATACTGTTTGTCTGGGTCAGAATACAAATCTTATTGGTGGTGTAACACCAACTGATACAGTTGGAATTGATATTCCACCTGGAACTTTTGAATTAGGAGGTTCTTTCGCAGGATTGACTTATCTGCCTGATGGTTCAGGTGCACAATACCAAGCACCTATTGATATCTCGGGTTTTCCGCAGGGAGCTACTGTCAGTAATTCGCAAGATCTGAATCAAGTTTGCATTACCATGGAGCATTCTTATCTCGGAGACCTCGAAATAGCTTTGCAGTGTCCAAATGGAACACAGGTCACTTTATTAAACTCTTATGGTCCCGGATTTATACCAGGCGGAACATCGGGTGGAATGACTTATATGGGTGATCCGATTGATGATAGTGGAGGCGGGGGTCCTGGTGAAGGCTGGGAATATTGTTTCTCCTCTGTTTTTAATGACTGGGGAGATTATCCTACTGAATTTGCTGCGGGCAATACGATCCCTGCTCCGAACTTTGGTAACAATAATCCATCTATGAATCCGAACGGTGTTTATTTGCCAGAGGATGACTTCGCTAATTTTGCTGGCTGTCCAGTTAATGGTCAATGGACTATTATTGTACAGGATAATCTCGGGATTGATGATGGTTATATATTCGAATGGGGATTATTCTTTGATCCATCCTTCTTTCCAGGAGCCTCATCGTACCAAAACATTGTTGTGAGTGAGGCTTGGCAAAATGATCCAACTATTATCTCAAATCAAAGTGATACATTGATCGTCGTCCAACCCAATGCCGCAGGCAACTACGGCTATACCTATGGAATAACTGATGACTTTGGTTGTAATTACGATACGACCGTATTTCTATATGTCCTACCATTACCAGAGATTCAGGGAGATACTTTGGGGTGTAACCTTGGCGTTCAGCTAACTGGAACATCTTCATACTCTGGTGGTATTTGGACTTCGCTCGATTCAGTTGTTGTTTTCGAACCTGATTCAACTGCCACTAATCCTTTGGTCTCAGCCTCCTTGCCAGGGACTTATTTAATAACATATACAGATAACTCTTGCGGTGTGGATACTTCACTTTTTGTAACGTTTCCACCTTACCCATACACAGAAGTTAGTGATACTACGTTGTGTAACGGTACAGAATTCGAAATCTATGCATTAACAGACCCATTTTCCAATCCAGACGACGTACTATATACTTGGTATGATATGAATGGAACACAGTTAGCAACAGGTCAATATTTGACTGTAAGTGACGAAGGTCAATACATTATTTCAATTACAAATGATTGTGGTGATTTACATACCGATACATCTTTGATAAGCTACAAGTTGTGCGATATAAAAGTTCCTAATATAATTTCTTTATCATCGATAGACGGAAATAATTTGTGGTTTGTTACTGCTGATGGAATTGCAGAGTTTGAATGTGTAATTGTTAACAGATGGGGAAACACAATTTATACTTTTAATGATGTGAATGGATCGTGGGATGGAACTACTGAAGCAGGCAAGCTAGTGGCAGAAGGAACCTACTTTTATAGGATTAGAGCAACTGATGAAGGTGGTGAGGAGTACAATCTTCATGGATTTATACATGTTGTACATTAACAAAAGTTGAGAATTGATTCAAGTAAAGGGGGGCATTAGCCCCCTTTACTTTATCTTAGAGTAAATAGAAATCAGCAATGAAAAAAGTTGGAATCAATGGATTTGGAAGGATTGGGAGATACGTGACACGTATGATCCTCCAGTCGAATGATATTGAGGTGGTGTTGGTGAATGATCTTGCACCAATCGAGACGTTGGCTCATCTTTTTAAATACGATTCTGTTCATGGCAGATTACCTCTTAAATTTGAGGTAAATGGTGATTCCATTCATTTTGAAAATGGAAAAGTGATTCGTTTTACGGCTGAAAGAGATCCTGAAAATATTCCTTGGGGAGATATGGATGTGGACACTGTTGTGGAATCCACAGGAGTGTTTAGAACGGAAGAATTGGCTTCGAAGCATTTCTTAGGTGGGGCAAAAAGGGTTGTATTGAGTGCTCCGGCAATATCAAGTGGCGTTCCTACGATTGTATTAGGTGTGAATGAGGAAGGGTTTGACTTTACTAGTAAGCTGCTTTCGAATGCATCTTGCACAACAAATTCAGCTGCGCCTCTTTTAATGGTTATAAGGGAGCTGTGCGAAATACAAAGTGCATTTATTACTACTGTTCACAGTTATACTTCAGATCAGCGATTACAAGATGCCCCTCATACTGATTTGAGAAGAGCACGTGCTGCTGCTGAATCAATAGTACCCACTACGACAGGTGCAGCAAAGGCACTTGCTAAAGTTTTTCCTGAACTAGAAGGTAAAATTGGCGGAGCTGGTATCCGTGTACCTGTGCCGGATGGATCCTTAACTGACCTTACATTGGTAGTAAACAACCCGCCAACTGAACAGCAGATCCATGACGCAATGCTGAAAGCTTCAAAAGGTGAATTGAAAGGAATATTAGAGCACACAAATGACCCAATTGTTTCACGCGATATAATCAGTAATACGCATAGCTGCATCTATGATGCGCAATTAACCTCAGTTATCGGAAATATGGTGAAGGTAGTTGGTTGGTACGACAATGAGTCTGGATACAGCAATCGTATCGTTGATTTGATACGAAAACTTGACTAATTATTTTAGTCGACCTTATGAATGATCGCACTTATCGTCAGATTCATTGAGCTGAGTGCTGATTTTGCCTCATCTCTCGTATTGTAACCACCCAAGCTCACTTTGTGTAATCCATTTTCCTGTATCACACTGGCATTTCCTTCTTCACTTCTTAATTTCGCAGCAAAACGTTCCGCATTTTCTGGATTTCCAAAAGACCCAACGATGATGTGGTATCCAGTTTTCGAGTTCGTTTGAACGGGAACTTCCTCCGGAGCTTTTATCGGCTCTTTAACGATTGGTTCTTCGAATACAGGTTCTTCAATTATTTCTTCTGATTCGCTTGCTTCTGATGTGGGCGTATCTGTGGTTAAATCTTCTGATTCTTTAATGTTTGCTTCTTCTTTCTCGCCCATCATTTCTTTCATCTCCTCAATGGCTGAATGATCTGTAGTTTCTTCTGTTTCAGCTGAAGCAAGGAAAGGCATCATCTTAGATGCTCCTTCAAAGTCGATGATCACATAGCTAGAAAAAGCAATAACAATTACTCCGATAAAGATCAATAGATAAAAGGCTGCGCCTCTTTTTTTCTTCTTGGGTTTATTTTGTTCTTCTCTTAACTTGTCCAGTTTCGTTTGCGTTGCAGCCCTTTCTTCTTTTTCAAGAATATTAAGCTCGCGTGCTTCCGGTTCATTCCCTTGTGGTTCTGGTTCAATTAAAGGGGCTTCAATCGGTTCTGTTTCGGCTTGAGGCTCCTCAACGTTTTCGGTTGTATCTACCGGCGGAATGTAAATGTTCTCAACTTCAGCTTCGCTAGCTTTAGTCTCTTCAACTTTCTCTACGGTTTCTTCTATGACCTCAGGCATCTCGTCTGGAGCCTCTGCCGCGCTCGGTTCAAAGGGTGTGGGAGTTTCTTCAGAGGCTCCGGATTCCCACGAGCGAAACTCAATATCCCCTGAAGCGTCCTTCGCGAATGAGCCAAACTGGAACATGTCGTACGATTCACCTTTATCCAGGGTGTTTAATATTTCTCGAACGTATTTCGCGATAAGGTTGGTCGCCTCATTGACTTCCATTCTTTCTTTATTGGCAATGTACTTACTCAACTCACCGTCATCATGCTTCAGGTAAGGCATGAACATAATGTCACCACTATCGGAGTCAGTGATCGTTAAAGCTCCCAGGCCAGGGATAATGATTGTGTTGACCTCCTTGAGAATCTCTAATAAGTACTTGTCCATAAAAAATGCGTTGTGTCTTAAAGATAGTGATTAAAACAAATCAGCGAATCTGAAGGTGTCAGACAATTGAACTCCTTTCTCTGTGTGTTGTAATGTGCAACATTCATTAACGTGGTCGTGCTCAAAGAAGAGGATTAGATTATCATCCGCCGCTTTGTTCAGGAACTTGCCCTTCTCATCGAGTGTGATCAGAGGTCTTGTATCATATCCCATAACATAAGGCAACGGAACATGTCCCACGCTAGGTAGTAAGTCTGCCATGTACACAAGTGTCTTTCCCTTGTAATGAATGTGAGGGATCATCATACTTTCTGTATGTCCGTCAACAAATAACACATCAACATTATTGAAGACATTCTTCGTAAAATCACCTTCTCTCTCGATGAATTTTAACTGTCCACTTTCTTGAATTGGGAGAATGTTTTCCTTCAGGAAAGATGCCTTTTCACGTGCATTTGGCTCTGTTGCCCATTTCCAGTGTTTTTCTGTACTCCAGTAGGTCGCATTCGGGAAAACAGGCTCAAAACCTGTTCTGTCCTTGTTCCATTTTACGGCTCCTCCACAGTGATCGAAGTGCAAGTGTGTTAGGAATACATCGGTGATCTCATCTAAACCAAAGCCCAGTTTGTTCAGGTTTGGTTCCAGCGAGTTATGGTCACTTAGATAGTAATGAGAAAAGAATTTCTCCGACTGTTTGTCTCCAATACCTGTATCAAATAGAATCAGTCGATCTCCATCCTCGATGAGCAACAAACGCATCGTCCAATCACACATATTATTGTCATCAGCGGGGTTTGTTCTTTGCCAAAGAGATTTAGGAACAACGCCAAACATTGCGCCGCCGTCCAATTTGAAATTTCCAGAGTTAAGAGGATAGATCTTCATATTTTAAGTAGTTGATAGTATTCCAATAGCGATGAGTGCTGCGGCTAATCCGAGCAATTTTTTCACTGTACTTTGCTCCTTGAAAAAAATAAATCCTATGATTGCTGAAAACAACACGACAGAGACATTTGTCACTGCGAGTACCGTTGAGTCAGCCCATCCCGTAGATTTATAAGAAAGCATCAATAAGTAGATCGAGAAATAATTAGGGATTCCGAGTATCAGCCCACCAATTACATTTTTAATGGCAAACGTGGACTGTTTTCGAATCAGTTTGAATAGCAGGAATAGTGATCCAAGAACTCCTGCCATACCAAGTGATATCGCGGAGAAAACAGACGGCGTCAGATCTATAAGCACACTCTTTTGAATGTAATTGATCGAGAAGTCCAAGAATCCGCTTCCGATAAAAAGCACCGCAAGCATCCAAAGTGCACTTGAACGCTGTCCTGATTTAGAAGGGCTCGAAACGAGATAAATACCCAAAAAGGCAAGAACGATTCCGCTAATTTTCAATACCGTAACCTCTTCGGAATACAAAAGGATCATTA
>JALRKF010000002.1 GCA_023254905.1 Crocinitomicaceae bacterium
GGCCGATTGTGGTTTTGATACAGCAGCAATCACCAAGGCTGTTAAGGAAATTATTGGCGTTACAGAAACAAGAAAATCTCGCGTTGGAAGTGCTGGATAATCTCGCTGAATGAAAAACAAATCCTTGTTCCGTATTGCACAAACCAGCTTTTAATTTATTCTTTTTGTTATCGAAAATGTCAGAATAGTTTTTCTTGATTTTATTTTCAAGTAATCAAGGTTTGAATGATCAATCCTAATCTGAAGAGAAAATTACAACTGTAACAATCAAAAATAATTTGGGATATTTTGTAAACACAAAGGTCTTAACCATCGCTTAATCGAATCACCCCCAACTGCCGTAAATCTGGAATCGGTACATGCAGGATAAGGCCCACCATGGTGCATGCTCTCAGAAACTGCAACTCCAGTTGGCACCCCTTGAAAAATCAATCTTCCTACTTTCAAGGAAAGTGCATTTAAAACTGCGGTAGCAAATTCCGTTTCTTCCTCCTTACAATTTAATGTGCCCGTCAATTGACCATTTAGTGACTCAATTACCTTGATTAATTCTGTTGTCGATTCACATTCAACGACAATGCTAAAAGGTCCAAACACTTCTTCTTGAAGTTCTGGTTGTTCAAGAAATTGAACTCCAGCAACCTTCAGCAAGGTCGCCTGCGAATAATTTAATTCTGTTGGTGTTCGTTGAGCGGATAGGGTAATAACTCCCTTTCTCTTCATTTGTGTTCGTCTTAATTTATCAAAAGAGTCATGAACACTAGCACTTAGCATACACTGGGGGTCTTGCTTTGAAAGGACCTCTACAAATTCCTCAAGAAATTTATCCAAGGCACTACCTTTCAGGGCGATAATCAAACCGGGGTTAGTACAAAACTGACCTGCACCATCTAGCATAGACTTTACTATCTTTTTAACCCAATCAGATCCGTTCTCCTCTAGTTCTTTCTCCGAAAACACGACTGGGTTGATAGAACCCATTTCTGCAAAAACCGGAATAGGTTCTTCCCTCCTCGATGCTAGATCAAAAATTGCTCTTCCTCCAGTAATACTCCCCGTAAATCCAACTCCTTTCACCTTTGGATGCATAACTAATTGCTGCCCTACTTTATAACTCTGTGCATTTAGGTTTGAGAATACGCCCTCCGGCAAATGACATGATGAAACAGCTTTCGCAATAACTTCTGCAACAAGCTCACCTGTTCCAGGATGCATGGAGTGTCCTTTTACAATAACAGGACATCCTGCCATCAATGCACTTGCTGTATCTCCTCCTGCGGTTGAATACGCAAATGGGAAATTGCTCGAGCCGAAAACTACTACAGGTCCAATTGGAACATTAACCTTCCTTAATGAAACTCCATTGACAACATCTTCTGTTGTTTTATTGAAGTCCTCTGAAGCACCATATGCACCATAAGACCTGAGCTGATAAACTGTCCGATTCAATTCGGTTATCGCTCGAGATATAGGCAGTCCACTCTCCATGCAATAAACCTCGATCAATACATCTTTTGAATCTTCCAATCCTTCTGCAATCTTATTTAGGAGCTCTTGACGGATCTTAATTGATGTCTTGCTAAAACTTAAAAACGCCCTATCTGCGAGTTCAACCGCGTCATTCACTTCTCGCTCCGTTGCTTCGATAAACTGCCATGGGTTTGGCGTATTTGTTTTCGGATTATTAGAACGAAATACCACATTACCATTTGCTGACTTTATACTTCCAATTTGATTTTTCCCCGTAATCATATTATCAAGTGTTACACCAAGTTACCAATATTAACAGAGTTGTATGGATTCTTGACAATTGAAAAGGTGAAGGGTGGTGAAATTCTAGTTAAATTGGTGCAAAATTCAACTATGCAACAAGCAATAAAAACCAATTATTCGGCACTGATCACGCTTACCTCTGTTTTCTTTTTCTGGGGTTTTGTTGCCGCGTCTAATGATATACTTATTCCTGTATTTAAGGATGAGCTTAATCTAGAACAATGGCAATCACAAATGATCTCTTTTGCTTTTTATGTTGCATATACCGTTGGTTCCATTTTATATCTTCTTTTTTCTGCACTTCTAAAACGGGATGTTCTCTCAAGGATCGGGTATAAAAAAGGTATCTCTTTGGGTCTCGTGGTCTCTGCGATCGGAACATTGCTCTTCATCCCGGCAGCAAATATGGAATCCTTTGATCTTATGATATCAGGTCTTTTTGTCGTTGGGTTAGGTTTCTCATTGCAACAAACCGCAGCAAATCCTCTCGTGATTTCTCTTGGTGATCCGAAAAAAGGATCACAAAGATTAAGCCTAGCTGGAGGAATAAACAATGTGGGAACCACTATTGGACCCGTGCTTATTGCACTGGCGATTTTCGGAACAACCTCTACGACCGAAGTAGATGTTAGTATTGAGAGTATCAGGATGCCCTATTTAATCCTCGGACTAGCCTTTATACTCGTGGCAGCGATCATTTACTTTTCCAACATCCCAAACCATATAGCTCAAAATGAAGAATCAAATCAAGGCAATGAGTTTGTTGACGGCTCGACCACAGCTAAGAAGGGTCTATTCAGTTATCCTCAGTTATACCTCGGAATGATAGCGATTTTCGTTTACGTAGGTGTTGAAGTAGCAACGGCGGGTAACTTAGGCGAATACTTAAAGAACGGATTCGGAATGACCTCCGCCGAGATTACACCTTATGTTTCGCTATTCTGGGCGAGCTTAATGATTGGTAGATGGACTTCAGCAGCTAACGTTTTCACTGAAAATCAAACTTTTCGAAGCATTTTAAGGTTTATCCTTCCATATGGCGCATTTGGCGTTTTCATTTTAATAAATAGTATATCAAAAAATGATCTTTCCTCCATATACTATTATGCTTTCGTAATAATTGTAATCATTCTCGCTGAATGGATGAGCAAAGGTAACCCAGGAAGACAGTTGATGTTATTCTCTGCTCTCGGCATCATAGCTTTGCTGATTGGAATGTTTACAGATGGAATTACGAGCATATACGCCATGGTAAGTGTTGGTCTTTTCTGCAGTACGCTTTGGCCTTGCATCTTCACGCTGGCAATCGCGGGAATTGGGAGCTACACAAACAAAGGAGCTGGTTACCTCATTATGATGATCATGGGGGGAGGATTCATTTCCCTATTACAAGGGTTCCTAGCGGATCAGGAGGGTATCGGAATTCGTTTAAGCTTTTTCGTTGGAGTCGCATGCTTCATTTATCTGCTGAGCTACGCTCTGCTCGCCATGAAAAGCCTAAATAAGCAAGGAATTAATCTCGACTAGTAGGTTTGTCACTAGCGATATTACTAATTGCGCAATCGTCGCATTCTTCCGACCCTAAGAAAATTTTTTTTCTTACCTCATTTGCTAGGTAAAGAACTGAAAGTGCTAAAAATGATATGACCAAAACCGTTTGCATCAGCTAAATGTAATGTAAGCTATATATGCACCAAGGTACGCCAATACACCCATATATACAACTTGGACGATTGGCCACTTCCAGCTCTTTGTCTCACGCTTCACAACAGCCAAGGTTGCCATGCACATCATAGCAAACACGTAAAATACCATTAGACTAACACCTGTAGCTAAGGAATAAACTGGAGTCCCATCTACTAGTTTCTCTCGGCGCATTTTTTCTAATAATGGTGCTGTAGTTTCGCTTTCATCCTGCACAGCATAGATTGTCGCCATTGACCCTACAAACACCTCTCTAGCAGCAAATGAAGTAACAAGAGATATTCCAATCTTCCAGTCATAACCAATTGGCTCAATAACGGGCTCTATAGTTTTACCAATGATTCCGATGTAAGAGTTTTCCAGTTTCTTACTTGAAACGAACTGATCTGTTTCCTTAGGAGATAAGTCCATTTGCTGTGCCATTTGATCTGCCTCAACTCCCGCTTTCTCCATTCGATCTGAAGGACCATAAGTTGCAAGCGCCCATAAAATGATTGAAATTGCAAGAATGATCTTTCCGGCATCCCAGACAAATACCCTGACCTTTTCCAAAACTGTTAAACCAAGATTTGAAAGTCTAGGCATTTTATACGTTGGCATCTCCAAGATGAGTGACCCCTTTTCTTTTTTTAAGATGATTGCATTTAACAGCATCGCAACAACCAAGGCCATTACAATTCCGAGTAGGTATAAACAGAACAATACAAGCCCTTGAACATTCATAAATCCGAATACCTTTTGTTCGGGAATAACTAATGCAATAAGTAAGGTATATACCGGAATTCTTGCACTACAGCTCATTAAAGGAGCCACCAATATCGTAATCAGTCGCTCTTTCCAGTTGGGAATCGTTCGTGCTGCCATGACTCCCGGTATTGCGCATGCTACACTAGACATTAGCGGGACAATACTTCTTCCATTCAATCCAAACGGACGCATAAAACGATCCATAATAAATACCACTCTTGCGAGGTAACCGGATTCTTCCAAAATTCCAATGAAGAAAAAGAGCAACGCAATCTGTGGTATAAAGATTACAACACCACCGATTCCTGGGATGATTCCCTGTGTAAGTAGGTCTGTGAAAATTCCTTCAGGCATGACTCCAGCGAAGTAATCACTCAAGAGTGCAAAGGCACCATCTATAATATCCATTGGGACATTGGCAAAGGTGAAGATGAACTGGAAAATAGTGATGAGAACAAGTCCAAAAATCAAATAACCAAGTACTGGATGAACCAGTATTTTATCCAGTTTAGATGAAAAAGTCTCCTCCTGCTTTTCTTCTGTCACAACATCATTTATCAGGTCTCGAATTAACGCTTGTCTTTCCAGCGTTTCTTTCTCTTGTGCTTCCAAGTCATCTGCACTCGTAATTTCGGAAACATTAAATTTATGCCCGGCTCTTACCTTTAACGTCTCTAGGGCTTTATAGATCCTATTCTTGCCACTTTTGATTCGCGCGTTCGTTGTCACAATTTCAGCATCTGGGAATTTCTGCTTCAGCCCGGCCAAATCGATCTTCAGATTTCTACGGTCTGCGAGATCAATCATATTTAGGATCATCAGCGTTGGTAATTGAAGGTCGTATACTTGACTGAACAATAGTAGATTTCGCTCCAAATTTGATGCGTCAACTACAACTAATAATGCCTGAGGTCTTATTTCACTTTCAGCATTGATCAAAGAATCATAAACCACCTTTTCATCGGAAGACCGAGGATATATGCTGTATGTCCCTGGGAAATCAATAAGCTCATACTGTATACCCGCATGACTGAAGCCTCCATGCTTTTTATCTACAGTTACTCCCGGGAAATTTCCAATGTGCTGTTTTAATCCTGTCAGCAAATTGAATATCGAGCTTTTACCCGTATTTGGATTTCCAATCAGACCTAACCTCATAAGGATTTTTCCGAATTTACGTAGATAAGATTAGCCTCGCTCCTTCTTAAAGAAAGTACGTACCCTTCAATATCGATGGCGATTGGATCGCCAAACGGAGCCCTAAAAAGCACCTTGACTTTTTTGCCTGAAATTAGGCCCATCTCCATTAGCTTTACCTTCAGGTTTGAATCCTTCAAACTGTCAACCGTAACCAAACGGCCATTCGCTATTTTGTCTAATTCTGTTACCACTGATTAAGAATGATTACAAATATAATTGGAAGTATTTGATCTCTTACTGCCATGTTCTCGGTATTTACTTATGTTTAACCACAAGTCTGGCAGTCTGGCGTGTTTTCTGTTCAAGCAAAACTTCCTTATTTCTCGTGACCAAATCTAGAGTTGGTTCATCGTAATGACGAATCGTCACCAATTCCAAACCACCGTTGTATCTCACATCATAAGAATCTTTAAATACAGCAAGAATCTCCTGAACATCTATTTTATCCTCATCCAATAATATATTAAAGTTCAGTGCCGAATTCTGCATAACATTAATCTTTGCATTTGCTAGTGCAAGTCTCTCAAAAATATCACTCAGGTTCTTTTCAACTATAAAAGAAAAGTCCTTAGGAGTTATTGAAAAAAGAGCCTGATTATGTTTAAAAATAAATGATGGTGTTAAATGATCACTGTCCATTTCAGACTGAATTACTGTGCCTTCAGAAGTCGGATCAACAAATGATTTCACATACAATGGAATTCCCTTATTTTGAAGGGGTTTGATAGTTTTTGGATGTATTACTGAGGCACCATAATAAGATAATTCTATTGCCTCTCGAAACGATATTTTGTCTAGCTTAATTGTATTGTCAAAGTACTTTGGATCTGCATTTAACATGCCAGGAACATCCTTCCAGATCGTAACACTTTCTGCATTACAACAAAAAGCCATTATACCCGCCGAAAAATCTGACCCTTCTCTTCCTAATGTTGTAGTTAATCCCTCCGATGTATGCCCAACAAAACCTTGTGTTATCAGAGTATCTGCATTTTCAAACATTGAAATAAAATTTGAGTTGAACAACGACTCTGTTTTACTCCAATTCACTTCTCCTTCTCTATATTTATTATTTGTTCGAACCAGTTTTCTTGCATCGGCCCATTGAACATTATGCCCTGAATGATCTAAATAAGCCGTAACAATCTTCGTCGATAAAATTTCTCCTATCGAAACTATCTGGTCGTATTCAAAATCATAATTATCTGGAAGACTTGACTCATAACTTTCTATCAGGTAATGAAAAATCTCTTCTATTTCATGAGTTATAGCTTTTGTATTTGAGAATAATTCTTCAATTATACCAAGATGGAACTGTCTTCTTTCATTGACTCGTTCCACAAATAGCGATTGGTTTCTATCCCACAGAGCTTGGACAACACCCTCCATAGCATTGGTTGTTTTACCCATAGCAGAAATTACAACACCCAACTTCTGTCCCTTATATAAGGACAGGATCTTTGAAACATTTCTTACTCCCTGTGCATCTTTAACTGATGCTCCACCAAATTTGAAGACTTTCATTATTACAAAGTTCGTTACAAATTTAAAACTGAACACAACATTGTTCTGTTGATTTTGACAGTAAAAGAGAGTTAATTTAGCTTATCCGTTAAAATTCTCATTTCTATTACTGGAGAAATGCGTTCATACAAAATGTTATATACAGCTTCCACTATTGGCATATCAACGTGAAACTTATTCTTGATCTCCATCACACTTTTCGTTGCGTAATATCCCTCAGCGATCATATCCATCTCCATTTGAGCCGTTTTTACAGAATAACCCTTCCCAATCATAAAACCAAAGGATCTGTTTCTTGAGAATTTAGAATATGCAGTTACTAAAAGATCTCCGAGATATGCTGATGATTTAACATCACGGTGAATAGGACTTACCTCATCAATAAAGTTTTCAATTTCCTGAATTGCATTTGAAAGAAGTACGGATTGAAAGTTATCTCCATAACCAAGCCCAGAACAAATTCCAGAAGCAATAGAATAGACATTCTTTAAAACCGCTGAAAGCTCCGTGCCAAACAAGTCATCTGAAACATTTGTTTTAATATATCGACAGCTTAAAAGCTCGGCCATTTCCTCTGCAATATCGTCTTCCTGACATGCTACTGTGAGATACGAAAGGCGCTCCAGTGCGACCTCTTCCGCGTGACAAGGACCACATATAATTCCAATATTGTCATATGGAGTTCCGAATGTTTTGTGGATGAACCGGGCAGGAATTGCATTGTATTCAGGAATAATTCCTTTAACGGCTGAATAAACAACTTTATCCTTTAACAACTCCATTGGAAAGTTCTCGAAAAGCTTCACTAGGAAAGCTGATGGCGTTGCAATAATCACGATATCCGCTGGAGCGATGATCTCTACTAAATCAGTACTTACATTGATCTTGTTTAGGTCAAATTCAACAGACTGAAGATAGTTTGGGTTATGTCTGTACTTAAGAATATGACCAACCGCACCTTCATTTCTCATGTACCAGTTCACTGAACGTACATTGTTAATCAGGATTTTAACGATTGCAGTAGCCCAGCTACCCCCACCAATAACGGCTATTTTCTTTTCTTCGCTCATTCAATATTGAATGTTACAAAGTTATTATTAAAGTTCAATTCAAAGAAAAATGGCCGCTTTTGAACGGCCATTTTCCATTTTATTGTTTTAGAAGATCATAGACATATCTACCAGTATCTGTGTAGATGTGGATGAAGTAAACACCATTCGCATACTTGGTCATCAACAGCTTAGCTGTTGATGAATTTGGTACAAGTTGCTCAATGAGTTTTCCTTTAGCGTCCGTCACATCAATGCACTTCACGTCTCCCGACCATTCAATGTTCAATTCATTTGAAACCGGATTAGGATAGATCAGAATACTCTGCTCGAACTCATCCAATCCTGTAAGATCGATCAGTGTACATTCAGATGTGTCAGAACAGTTACCAATCGTGATAATTACAGCATAGTTTCCAATAGTATTAGTTGGTGTAAACGACTGATTAATTGCACCTGCAATCGGATTTCCTGTATTACAATCGATCCATTGATACGTTGCACCTGTCTGACTCGCAGTTATCGTTTTATTGTTTACAACACTTACTGAATTATCAATCAATTGAACAGCGAGGTCCGTAACAATAATACTGTCGCATCCATTGACCGAAGAAAATACACTTGTATGCATCATATCCGTTGTTCCAGTAGTTCCATCAGGGAATATGTATGTTTCACCTGAACAAATGGTTACAGATTCATTTAAGCTATATGAAGGATGAACCGTAAGGGCCGTGATCACAGTGCTGTCACATCCATTCGCTCCCGTTAGCACACTAATATGGGCCTCTGTCGTTGTTCCCGTTGTTCCGTCAGGGAAGGTGTATATCTGACCTTCACAGATCTCTGCCGATTCTGTGACTGTAATTGAAGGTAATACATTCAATGTTAAGTTCACAATAGAATCACACCCAGCTACCGATGTAAATATCTGTGTGTATGTCCCGCCAGAAGTTAGATTTGACGCCCCAAACGTATACGTATCTCCTTGACAGATCTCAGCAAACTGATTCGTCGTAATTGAAGTAGTCACGTTTAGCGTTAAAACGACAACTGAATCGCATCCACTAATACTTGAAAACAACTCCGTATATGTGCCTGATGCCGTCAGCGTTTGTGTTCCGAACATGAATGAATCACCCAGACATATCGTTGCTAAATCGGTTTCGTTATAAGTTGGATTAACATTTAGTGTCAATACTATTATAGAATCACAGCCATTCACGCTAGAGAATACTTCCGTATAAGTTCCTGCTGTTGTCAATGTTTGCGTACCGAATGAGTAAGAATCACCTTGGCATATCGTTGCTGCTTCCGTTTCGTTGTACGTTGGGTTAACGCTAAGGGTCAAAACAACCGTTGAGTCACATCCATCAGCACTTGAGAACACTTCCGTATAAGTTCCTGCTGTCGTTAGAGCCTGCGTGCCGAATGGATAAGTTTCACCCTGGCAAATAGTTGCTGCGTCAGTTTCATTGAAAGCAGGTAACACCGTAAGTGTTAAAACAACGTTGGAGTCGCACCCGCTCTGAGAAGTAAATAGCTCAGTGTAATTTCCCGCTGTTGTCAATGTCTGTGTTCCAAATGTATATGTATCACCTTGACAAATCGTTGCTGTATCCGTTTCATTGAATGCCGTTACAACATCCAACGTTAATACAACTGTTGAGTCACATCCATTCTGAGACCCAAATAACTCAGTGTATGTTCCCGCTAGCGTGAGCGTTTGAATTCCGAATGTATATGAATCACCTTGGCAGATCGTTACTGCATCCGTTTCATTGAATGCAGTTACAACATCCAAGGTCAATACCACGGTCGAGTCACATCCATCAACACTTGAGAAAACTTCTGTATACGTTCCAGCTAAAGTAAGTGTTTGCGTTCCAAATGAGTACGTATTTCCTTGACAGATCGTTTGAGCATCAGTCTCATTATATGAAGGATTCACATTCAAGGTAAGAACAACTATTGAATCACACCCATCAACACTACTAAAGATTTCAGTATATGTCCCAGCTGTAGTTAAAGACTGCGTTCCGAATGTGTATGAATCTCCCTGACAAATTGTTTGAGCATCTGTCTCATTATAAGTTGGATTCACAGTAAGCGTTAGAATAACTGTAGAATCACATCCGTCAACACTAGAGAACACCTCTGTATATGTTCCTGCAGTTGTCAAAGTCTGGGTACCAAACGGATATGTCTCTCCCTGACAAATCGTTGCCGCATCCGTTTCATTATACGTTGGATTCACACTTAATGTCAATATCACTGTTGAATCACAACCTCCCGTACTACTGAACAGTTCAGTATAAGTCCCTGCTATAGTTAAAGTTTGTGTTCCAAATATATATGAGTCGCCTTGACAGATGGACTGTGCATCTGTTTCATTGTAGATTGGATTCACCTGAACATCCACCTGAGCGCAAACTCCAGGTGTAGCGCAGCCGCCTTCTCCTCTCACGTAGTAAGAAGTTGATGTTCCTGGTGTCACCACAATGGATACACCCGTTCCAACGATTGTACCCCCACATGTTCCTTCATACCAAGTCCAGTCTGTAGCGTCATTCAAACTGCCTCCAGTTACTGAAAGTGTTGTTGTTTGACCGGTACAAATTGAAGATGGTGGAGAAACTGTTGGCACATCAGGTTCTGTGCATGGAGAGACCGGATCTGTACAAAGCTCAATTGACCAAGATGTAAGTGACCCACTGTTCGGATTTACAATATCCTGAATAATCAAGGTCCATATGCCCTGCTGATTTTCTCCGTCGAAATCAGATAGCAAGCCGCTTGGCTGATATGAATTTCCATCAGTTACGGGGCATGGCAATGTTGCAGATGCTGCCTCATCATCAAACGCAATATCAAAATCATTATCGTTACCACAAGCCTGATTCATTAATTCAACGATAGTACCTGTCGGACTTTGAAGTGAAAATATTAAGTTTCCTGATGCTCCATGTGTGCCTGTGAGATTTACTATATTGACATCATTAATCGATCCTCCAGTTGGAACATTAATCGTCGAAGTATATGTCCCTGTGCCATTTGGAATATTCACAGGCACATCTGTACTAGAGTATATTGTACAAGAATTAGTTGTAAACGAGAAAGCTGAGGAAAATCCTGCTCCTCCACAAGAATTCTCCGCCGATACATGCCAATAGTAAATTGTTCCAGCCGCTAGGGTAGTAGCATCATACGTGTTCCCTATTAAACCTGAGGCAGATTCAACTATTGTAGCGAATCCTGGATCTGTTGAGATCTCAATCGTGTAAGTAACACCCGCCTCAGGAGCTGTAGTCCAATCGAATGTTGTCGGTAACGCCACTCCAGTTGCTCCGTTCGTAGGACTCGAAAGAGTAATTAATGAGGCCGGATCATTAATTGTTAAATTCGTAACGACAATACTGTCACATCCGCTAATAGACGTCAGCAAAGAGGTGTGAGCCTCTGTAACTGTTCCAGTAGTACCATCAGGATAAGTATATGTATCTCCTTGACAGATCGAAGCGTTCTCAGATGTATTATAGACAGGGTTCACTTGAACATCGATCTGTTGACATGCTCCACCTACAACACAACCTCCTTCACCTCTCACGACGTAGGAAGTACTCGCCGTTGGCGAAACTGTAATTGATGTTCCTGTACCAACTGCCGTTCCTCCACATGATCCTTCATACCATGCCCAATTTGTAGCATCATTCAAGTTTCCTCCCGTTACTGAAAGTGTTGTAGAGTTCCCCTCACAAATTGTTGTAGTTCCAGAAAGTGTAGCTAAGTCTGGCTGATTACAAGGAGTTGCATCCAAACAGATCTGTAAAGACCAGCCGTTCAACGAACCTCCATCCTGATCAGCCATGTCCTGAATTGTAAGTGTCCAAACACCTGAAGGATCTTCACCGTTGATACTAGCTAAAGAACCGTTTGGCTGATACGTTCCCCCACCTGTTGGCGGACATGGAAGCACTGCAGAAGCTGCTGCATCGTCAAAATTAATATCAAAATTATCCTCATTGTTACAGATCTGACTCCATAGCGTAACAGAGGTGCCCGTGGGGCTTGTAAGTGTGACAATCAGATCGTTGATCCAAGTATGGTCACCATTTAATCCAATCACATTAACGTCATTGATCGTACCATTCGTTGGTATAGTGATAGTAGAAGTAATCGTTGGTGTTCCGGCAGCTGAAATTGTCACAGGCACATCAGTAGATGAAACTGTGAAACAACCATCAGTAGTAAAGCTAAATGAACTAGACCAAGCAGATGCTCCACAACCGGATACTGCTCTTACTCTCCAGTAATATATCGTATTCGGTGATAGAACTGTTGAAGAATAGTTCGTTGTTGCTAATCCTGTTGCCTGATCTACAATAGCTGTAAACCCTGCATCAGTTGCAATTTCAATCTCATATGACATTCCTGAACCAGCTGAAGTAGTCCATGTGAATGAAGTAGGAACAGCAACGGCCGTTGCAAGGTCTGCCGGGGTTAATAATGTAACAGGTGCCGGTGCTCCACTCGATATAGAGAGGATCACATCGTTTGTTTTTGTTCCCGATGTACTATTTGCTGTGATCGTCAATGTGTAGTCTCCAGGCGAAGCTGCTCCAGTGTTTGTAATGTTTAATACACTTGACCCGATAGGAGTAACAGGATTCACAGAGAATGACGACGTTGCTCCAGCTGGCACGCCAGAAACCGAAAGCGTAACTGGATCATTGTATCCTCCAATTGAGCCGATATTTAAGGTAAAGTTTGCATCACTTGGTTGACATACCACAATATTAGTCGGACTAGTAGTTAATGTATAATCAAATGTTGACTCTATGATCTCGAAGTCATTATCCGAAATATCGAAGAAAGTGCCACTAGAACAGATCACCATAATTCTAGCCGTAGTGGTCGCCAAGTTTGGTACTGTGATTGTTTCTGATCCATCATTCGGAACATTTGATGCTAAAGTGATTGGATATGTCTGTCCTCCATCAATAGAAAGTAGGATGTCGACATTCGCGCAAGCCACGGGAGCCTGATCTGTATTGGCAACATCCCAAGTTACTGTTTCCGTTGTAGCCCCTGTCCATAAGATACCCGTAGCTGAAGGGTATAAGACTACGAAAGGTCCCGAGCCATCATCTGTAGTAACAGTGACATCAGCGTGATCATTACAACCTCCTGCTCCAGGAGCATTGTCTCGAACTGTTACTCTAAAGTTCATTGTTCTCGACACTGAAGGAATTACTTCCCATGTAAAAGGACCTCCATTGGATAGATCATTTAAGTTTGGAAAATATCTTGTTGGGCTCGTAGAAGATGAAAAACTTCTGAAGTTCGGTCCGACTGTCGAAGTTGGCACAGGCGACTGCGTGCTAACCTCAGGATCCATTTGCTCCCAATTATAAGTAACAGGATCTCCGTCCACATCTGTCACCGTTGCCGTTAGCGCGAATGGAGTATTCGCTGGCACAGTTACATTTCCATTTGTTCCCAAAACAATAGGCGCTGAGTTTGCAAGGGCTGTAATCTGTTCACATGTGTGCCCTGCACTCAATATTTCAAAACCTATCTCTTCTAAACTTACACCATGAAAATGGTCATCCGAGTTACTTTGAACATTAGGAGCACAAATACCAGCATACCCCATTATCGTGCTTGCACTGCCAGGCTCCATTGCTGTAGCGTTATTTCTGTTACAGTTATTATTTTGAGTGTGGTTTGCTCCGAATTGGTGACCCATTTCATGGGCTACATAATCAATGTCAAAAGTATCTCCAATTGGTGATCCACTTCCTGTCACACCCCTTGCTTTGTTCGAATTATTACAAACAACTCCTAAACCTGCTAAACCTCCACTATTTGTTCCAAATACGTGCCCAATATCATAGTTCCCATTTCCAATAACACCATCACAAACAGTCTGATTCTCGTTGATCATATTTCCCGGGTTTCCATTTGAAAATGGATCTGTAGCGCCATTTGTGTAAATAATCTGGTCGTTGTTAGGAATGATAACCATCGTAATTGCCATATCCTTTTCAAAAACTCCGTTCACGCGGTTCATGGATGTTGCTTGTGCTGCTTGTGCTTGTGCTACTGTTCCCCCATGGAACGCAGTATATTCACCCGTTGCTGATAGAGCTAGTCGATATGTTCTCAATTCACACGTCCCGAAAGCTTTCACTGAACCTATTTGATTATTCGACTTCAATGTATTTATGTCGCTATTGAAAGAGCAATCAAAAACTTTGTCTGTTTGGAAATCAGATTTTCTGTAAACTATGTAGTAATCATCGTTACCCTTTAATACTGGATCAATAAAAATGGTGGACTCCCCTGGTATCATGATCATAGCATGCAGTCCATGTTCTGTAATGTCCCACTTAACGCGCGCTCCATTTTCAACTCCCGAAGCATCGTATGTATAAATTGACGGGAATTTCTCATTCAATACAGGGTGCAATGTGCTATTTGCGATTGTTCTATAAGCATGAAATGTTCCGTCTGGATGAGGAAGATTAACGTTCGCTATAAAACCACTATTTGGATACTCCCTGTGCATCACACCATTCATCTGTGGAATCAGAGTTGTAACATCTATCTGATAATATTTAGCATTTTGCGCTCTGATCTGTGGTGAACCGATTGATTCAACCAACCGCTTGCTTACCTCTTGAATAGGATAGCTTACTTTTTTGTCATTCTGAGCAAATGATAGAGAGGCCGTAAACCCCATCAGGGCAGTTAAAAGAAGTTGACGGATCATAGTTTAATTGTTTAGCGGACCCAATATAAGATATTCTGTGTTAAACTAGACTTCGAATATTCAGTTTGAGAGAATTTGTTTTAATAATTGATAACCCCTGATGTCTCACTTTATTGATTTGGGCAAAATAATTGTAAAGCAGGTCCCTTTATTAATATCAGAAGCAAAGTAAATAGATCCGCCATGATTCTCAATAATCTGCTTGACAATCGCTAAGCCCAATCCTGTCCCTGTCCCTTTGGTTGTAAAATAGGGAACAAAGATCCTAGATTGCATCTCCTCTTTTATTCCTTGACCATTGTCCTCAATTTCGATTTTAACTTTTTTCTGCTGGTCAATAATTCGAACGGAGATTTCACCATTTATATCGGGTGCTATTGATTGAACTGCATTCTTTATGAGATTATTAAAAACTCGCACGAACTGATCCTTATCAATGTCTCCATAGATAGAATAAGAGAATGTTTCAAATTTTAATTGAATGCCGCTATCCTCAAATAATTCACAAACCCCTTTTATCACAGGAACAATATTCATTCTCTCGTTTATAAGCTGCGGCATCTTCGCAAAACTCGAGAACTCATTTGCGATCTTCGTTAGTGCATCAATCTGCTCGATCATTGAATTTGCGACTCGTTTCAGTCTCTCTTCACTCTCGGGGTCATTTGGGTCGAATGAGCGAAGCAGCTGCTGAACACTTAATTTCATTGGGGTGAGTGGATTCTTAATCTCGTGAGCAACTTGTTTTGCCATCTCACGCCATGCATTCTCTCGTTCACTTCGAGCTAATTGATTTGCAGTAAGTTCAAGCTCGGCTAATTTCTGGTTATACTCCTTCACCAAAGCCCCAATCTCATCTTCTTTATTATAAGAAATACTCTGATTATGTTCACCAAATTTCACGGCTGCGAAGGACTCCTGTAAAATCCGCAAAGGTTCTGTTAGCCAATTGGAAATGAAAATCGCTAAGACCGTCGAGACAGCTAACAAAAGAATAAATACGTTGATAATCGCTACTAGAAATTGTTCGATTTGACTTTCAAATTCTTTCTGCTGGCCGAAATGCTGAAGATTTATGTAGCCGAGCATGGCCCCTTTCTTATTAAAAAAGGGTTCATAAGCAGACGAGTAGCTCAGCTTACCGATTTTTTCACGGTGAACATATTCACTTCTCTTGCCATATTTGAGACCTTTGAATGCCTCTGGGTTCATTTGTTCACTGATTAACCCTTTATTGAAAACTTTTGGTCTTGAAGAAGCCAACAAATAACCATCTTTATTGTATAGGTTGATGTCCGTAAAGAACACTCTCGAGAATTTCTTTAGGATATATTGCATGTAATTCCCATTCTTATCCAATGTCAGATTTTCGAAATCTCCGAGTTTTGCTTTAACTTCTTTTTCTACAGAATTTAGTTTTTCGCTGATCACGCCATTAGTGAATTCATTGTACTGCGTGCTCACAAAAGATCCCGTTCCCCAACCGAAAGCGAAAAGGGATAAAAACACAATCGATATTAGAGCAATCTGTATCTTTAGGGCTAGACTGATTACTTTTCTCGTATTCCTCGACTCCTTTCTACCCAGCAAGCTGGGAATCAACAAAATTCCAAAAAATGAGAACAAATATGAAAATGACGTGAAAAGATCGGAGAGTTTTTCTTCTTCTTTGGATAGGATCAAATAATCTCCCTCCCCTCTTTTAAGGTAGTAATGATTGTAACCATCAAAGCTCAGAAATCCGTTTTCTTGGGTATGGTTTAAAGTAAGAATCGAAAGGTTTGTAGGATAATCAAACTCACCATATTTCGTCACCATTTGTTTATTTTGATATTTTGCAATTGAATAATTTTCGAGAGGTTCAGAAACATTTGCATCGGTAGAAATTAATAACCGTGGAAAGCCTATTTCCTCCGGTATTTTTTTTGATTTTAGTGTACAGTAAAAAACAGCTCTAGAATTATCCCTTCCAACTAATATTTCGCGGATTATGTAAGTATATTGTCCTTTGTAATCATCGATGAAAAACATGTTGGGACTAATCTCTGAAGCCTCTCCCGATGCATTAATTACCTCATCCAATTCTTGCTGTGATACACCTGTATCCTCAATCAATGGGTCAGAATTTAGAGCAAACAAGGCAAAAGATAACTCATACCTCTCCCAAAATCCATTAAATACTCTTCGCTCCAGACCATCTTGAAAATCAGAAATGCTCAGACTTGCAGGAGAACTTATATATCTTGATAAAAAATTATCCTCCTTAAGTTTTTCAGCAGTATTCTTGTACTCAATCTCGGCTGCAACACTCCTTTCTGTTGCAAATTGATTTGCATACAATTTTCTCTCCTGTTCCTCCTTTTTACGATTAACCTGCCCAAAGTGCATCGCAACTACCATTGAGAATAGAAAAAGGATTATCATTCCCGAATTTAAATTTAGCTCTGATCTTCTGATGATAATAACAAAAAATAATAAGGCCATTGTGATTAGAGGAAATGAAGCCGCAAAGATTAGTTTCGTCCCCAAAAGAAGGTCAAAAGCAAAGTATCCGCACCCAATGAAAAATAGGATTAATACCATCACAGAAGGGGAAAGATTCGTGTTTCCCAACTCAACAAGCACAATCCTCAGAAACTTTAAGAGTGAGTAAAACAATACCCCAATTGCTGCAACGGTAATAATGGAATATGCATTGAGTTGAAATAACTCTTGAAGCACCAATGGTATCGTACTATTATCTATACATCCTTTTATGAGCCATGTAATTAGCCACCAAATGAAAATAGTAATCAATAGACAAAGAATCCCCACAAAGGTTTTCATAGACTTGGCCATCGGTCTCTCCAACAATTTGCCAATGTTGAATAACAAATAAGTTATCAAAACAACATTTAGCAGAAAGTCAAAAAAGGATGGGAAAAAGCTACTACTCGCATAAAGAGTGGGGTCGAATCCTTGAACATCTTCCATAAAGTCGAACCACTCCATTCTAAGGGCAAAGTATCTCAAAAAAATAATCACAAGAGGTACAATCAGATTCCAATGCCTAGCTCTCGGTATAAATTCTAAAAGAGAAATAAAAAGAAAAATAATTGCAGCCAGTAATAAAACCAGCAGAAATACAGACTTCGTTTCGCTGTATTGATTTGAGTGTTGTGGTCGAATACTAAATAAGTAGTTCCCCTCACTATCAGTGATGGAATAATTTTCCTGGTTTTCTGGGTCAAGACTAATGTCCGCATTAAAATCAAGTTTTAAATAGTCCGCAAAGTCATTTTCTAAGTCGTCATTTTGGTAAGAATAATCATGTTTTATCAAAAAAGAGGCACAAACCGTAAGGTAATTAGATGTCTTAATTTTAGCATAATACCAGCCATTTTGTAAGTGTACAAGGCCGGATGAAGGAAAGTGAATTTCAGCAAACCTTAGTATAGGAAGTTCATTAGTGCTCCAGTATTTGAGAGAGTCTCTTCTGTAAACATGGATGTTAATATTGTCGCTTTGAACCCCATTTACCCAGCGATCCTCAATCCCTTTATCCCTGAAAGATTTGTAATTATCGTTAAGGCGCCGGTCTAATTCTTTTTCTAGCGTAAGAAACCTTTCCTGGAAAACTTTAACTTCTGAACTATGATCTCTAACCTGCTCGCTTCTGAAGACATAACCAAACACAAAAAATGTGATTGCTGACAAAGCAAACCATTTCCATCTTTTATGAATCTTCTTTAACATGTAATTTGCGACATTTTCTTGTCTAAAATTGTTGTTAACAATTCAAAATCATCGTCTGCATGGATATCATTTCTAAAAATGAAATCAGCATCTTCAACATAAGGCAAAAGATACTTTTCATAACAAGGCTTAACGTGATTTTCCCACTGATAAATTATTGCATCATGCGAATATCCTCTAGTCTCCTGATCTCGGTATATTCTTCTATCTAGCTGAATGTTTGGGTCTACATCAATAAATATGCTGAAATCCAGTTTTTCTCTTACTCCTTCGTAATGGAATAAAAACAATCCTTCAACAATCAAAAAATCAGAGGGGTCTATTGTAACTAAAACCTTCTTATCTGGAGGAGCATTGAAATGATATTCTCGAACAGTAATTGACTCCCCTAACACAAGTTTTTGTAGATTAGTTGATAATTTTTTCTCATCTAATGCAGTGGGAAGATCAAAGTTATAAACTCCGTTTTCGTCCCGATACTGCTTTTCAATGGGATGGTAATAATTGTCCATAATAAAGACACTCGGGTTCATTTTTCGATAGTGCTCCGCTAATCTTCGCAATAATGTGGTTTTACCAGAACCACTCCCACCACAAATACCTATTATCATTATTTCTCTCGATTAAAAGTAACTGGTCCTTCTTTTCCCAATTGATCGGTGTTAAATCTAATTATATCCAAGTTCTCAAGTAAGACCACAAGTTCATTCTTTTCTTTGTTTACAAAAACACTACTCGGGTTATAAACCGTTTTTTGCATAAAGTCATTATGCGCGCTTGTCTTCTTATGTTCAAAATAGAGCATACTCACTTTATCATATCCGTTATGATCTAGGTGATATCCAATCCCTTCATTCATTGGATAAACTCCTAAATCAAGCCCTTTCTTTTCAATAAAATAATTCAGGTTCACTTTGTTTACTTCCTCCCATTCTCCTTCAAACAAGTGGAAGAGGACCAATTCAGCACCGTTTCCTGCAACACGCCCGCCAGTTAGGTAGAATTTCCCGTTAATGTTAGTGAGTAGGCCTTTTTCTGGTTCCGATTCAATATTGTCCGCGTAATAAGCTCCTGTTGTGCCGAATCCAATGTTATTTACGATTAATAGATCTTCCGGTGCAGCAATGAACATTGCCGTTGAAGGTTCACCTTTTGAAGAAAACTGTTTTACAGCATATCCAGCCTCTTTTTTGGATTTCTCTCTTGCTGCGAAATAGATCTGATCTCCTGTGAAACCAATATATCTCCAGTGCCCATTGTCCTCATCTTTTAACGCTTCAAATGAGATACGTCCCAGCTCTGAGGCATAACATCTAAAATTATGGTGTGTAACGAACGTAGCAACTTCGATATACTCCTTACTTTTCTTTTCCTTAATTCTAAACAAATGCACCAATGCCTTGTCTGTAACTACCGCATCAATGAACTCAATGTCATCACTGGCAAAAGCACCGATCTTCTTCAATTCTGTGTAAATAGAAACATTCGTTGATTTGATGTTTCCCGCAGAATTCAATTGACTGAAATAGATCTTACCCGTTTGTAAGTCTAGATTATCAAGGAAGTACACATAACGCGCATTTTCACTTGCGATATAGTAGAAATCTTCTCCTTTTGGATTGAACTTTTGATCCCAGATCGTTGTCTCTTGGTCTCCAATAAGTGATAGCGTTATCTGTTTTGTGTTGGCATTAGGATCTTTGCTCATTAATAAGGCCCCCATTCCCTTCCATTCCAACACGTCATAATAAGGATGAACATCTTGCTCAATTACAAAATCTTGAGAGAAAAGATTCATCGATATAAACAGAGCCAATAAGGCAAAGAGTTTTTTCATGATTTTTTCGTATTTTTCCGCTTCAATTTACCAATCATCGTGCTAAAAATAAACCTTATGAAGGCCAATATCAAGAATGCGATTACAAATCGTTTCTTCGGGCTTTGGTTACTTCTTCCAACTATACTGCTCCTTTGTTCGTTTTTAATTATTAAAGATAATGACCGAAAATTGAAAATCGGAGATGTTTTACCTGCAGAAAATACAATCTTAATTTCTACTAAAGGGGATACTACTAATTTAAATGAACTTATGGGAGATAATGGTATTCTTGTGGTCTTTAGTTGTAATTCTTGCCCTTTTGTAGTGGGAAGTAACAACTTTAGGGGTTGGGAGCATACCTACAACTCGATTGCAAAGAAAGCATCCGAATATGAGATCAATACTGTTCTCGTTAACAGTAACGAAGCGAAACGATTTAATGTTGATTCGATGGATGAAATGAGAAAGAGAGCTTCTAATCAAGAATACACAATGCCTTATGTAATGGATGCCAACCATCTTGTAGCCGATGCTTTCGGAGCTAAAACAACACCACACATTTATCTCTTTGATGGTGAAAAAAAACTTATTTACATGGGATCGATAGACAATACCTGGGATTCTAACCGGGCAAAAGATATTCCATATTTAGCCAACGCTCTCGAGCAATATGGTAAAGGTAAAAAAGTAAATGAAAAAACTACTAGCCCTAAAGGCTGCAGTATAAAGCGAATAAACAATAAAACAAACTAGAACTATGAAAAGAATATTACTCTCCGCTCTTATTACGCTGTCATCGCTTGGAGCATTTGCTCAAGTGCAAGACAAAGGAGGACCAATCAGCTGGAAAGGTAAGCTTTCGGGCCACGTTATGATTCCTCAACACACCATGCCCGGTTTTGATATGGAAGCCAGAAGAATAGAAGATTCCATTCGTGACCAAGCTAAGGACTCTCCTTGGCAATTCGGTTACAAATACGACACAGACATCACCCCAAATAATACAGGAATCTGGACGGACCTTCCGAACGGAAACCGACTTTGGAGAGTTGCTATCAACTGTCCTGGAGCACTTACAGTGAACCTATTGTTTGAAGATTTCTATATGCCAGAAGGTGCGCACCTTTACCTATTCGATAAGAATGGAACAAACCGTGTTGGAGCATATACTTCCATCAATAATCGTCCTGACGGACTGTTAGGTTCAGAGCTAGTACACGGTGACGATATCATTGTAGAATACTACGAGCCTGCACAAGTTCAAGGACAGGGGGATTTCACTATTGCAAATGTTGTGCATGGTTATAGAAGTCTTGCGCCAATCCAACAAGAGCTGTTAAAAGGATTAAATGATTCTGGAGATTGTAACATTGATGTTAATTGTCCATTAGGAAATGGATGGGATGATCAAATCCGTTCCGTTGCAATGATCGTTGTTGGAGGATCAGGAATTTGTACCGGTGCATTGATCAACAACACATGTGACGATGGAACTCCTTATTTCTTAACAGCTAATCACTGTTTGGGTAATACAGGTAACTGGGCCTTTCGCTTCAATTGGGAATCGCCTCCTGGAACAGAATCATGTGCAACAACGGCAAATAGCGTTAACCCTGGCCCTCCTTATGATCAAACCGCCAATGGAGCAACTATATTGGTAAGCGGAAATCAAGCCGACCATGCCTTGTTACAAATAGACAACATGACTTTAATAGATGCACAAAACTGGAATTTATTCTATGCCGGTTGGAATAATGATGATACAGATGGATCGATAACACAGGCAACAGGAATACATCACCCCTCAGGTGATGTGAAAAAAATCTGCCGAGAAAACAATTCCCCTTACCACCAAAACACAGGAGGTGCTGCTGTTTGGTGGATAAGCGACTGGGAAGAAGGCGTTACAGAACCTGGGTCCTCTGGATCTCCTCTATTTGACCAAAATGGAAGAATAATTGGACAGTTGTATGGAGGAAGTGCTGCCTGCAGTGGCACGAACGATAATGGTGGGGTTGATTATTACGGTCGACTTGGAGTGTCATGGAACCTTGGTATTGGAAATTACTTAGCCCCTGGATCTTGTGGAACAGCTACGGTGAATGATGGTTGGGATCCCAACCAGCCTACTCTTCCAGATGATGGTGGGATTTTGTCTATCGTAAATCCAGATGGTCTTTTCTGTTCGGATAACTTCGATCCTGAGGTGGTTCTTAGAAACTACGGAACGAATAATCTGAATTCAATTGATATTAACTATGATATTGATGGTGCCGGAACCCAAACATTTAATTGGACAGGAACATTAACGCCTGGTTCAACTGTAAATGTAATTCTTCCAAACACTGTAACAACTGGAGGTGCACACGTATTCAATGCTTATACAACAAACCCCAACGGAAATGCTGATTCAGATCCATCTAATGATGCGGCATCCTCAAACTATACAGCAACAATTGGCGGACTACCGGCAACTGTAACTATCGATACCGATTGTTGGGGTTACGAGGTGTACTGGGAAATAACAGATGCAGGTGGATCTGTAGTCGCTTCAGGTGGAAACACTGCCCTTGTTTTGCCTGGTGGTGATCAATCAGCACAAAATGGTGATCCTGGATCATATGCGAGCACAACCACAATTAACGAAAACCTTTGTTTGGCGGCAGGTTGCTATGACTTTACAATATACGATGATTGGGGTGATGGTTTGGACGGAACCTCCTCCGGGTGCTCCGTGGATGGAAACTACGTTGTTACTGATGGAGCGGGTACTATTTTAATTCAGATGCTTGATGTGGCTTACGGAACTTCTGCTGACCCAGGCAATAGTGAAATACAGAATTTTTGTTTACAAAACCCATGTAATTCAACGTTTGACTATTCAACTATACAGGAACAATGTAATGGTGATGATGATGGGTCTGTAACAGTTAACTTCCTTACTGGTAATTCAACAGGCGCGACATATGACATCGGTTTTGGCCCTCAAGCGACCGGAACGTTCACAAATCTTGCTCAAGGAGGTTATAATGTATCTGTAACGGATGGGAATGGATGTACTTCCATTGTCCCTGTGACACTTGGAGGGCCAACATCGCTGAGTGCTTCTGCATCTGCAACAGATGAATCTTGTCAAGGAGCAGGTGATGGATCAATATCCGTAACAGCTCAAGGAGGAACGCCAACTTACACGTATGATTTTGGATCTGGTGCTGGAACTAATAGTACAGCAACAGGTCTTGCTGTATCTTCTTACACTATTACTGTGGCTGATGCAAATGGATGCTCAATTACAACAAGTGCATCTGTCGGCTCTCCAGCGCCACTAGGAGGTTCTGTTACAAGCATCTCTCATGAAACTAGTGGTGATGATGGTGCAATCAACATAACGACAACAGGAGGGGGCTCAGGAATTACATACTCTTGGACTGGTCCAAATGGATTTACTTCATCAGCTGAAGATCTCTCTGGTCTCTCAGCAGGAACGTATACCGTTTTTATAACGGATGATTGTGGTGGACAATTAACTCTTGAGGCAACGGTTCTCGACAATACGGGCTTTGATGATATCAATGGATTAGAATTCATAATCTTCCCGAATCCAAGTAGTGGTGAGATTACGGTACAATTCATTGACTTCTCAATAACTGATTACAACATCACAGTAAGTGACGTTGCTGGTCGCATCATCTATAGTGCAACAGATTCAGGATCTAAGCACACGCTTGATCTATCTCACGTTGCAGATGGAGCATATATGTTGAGAATTACATCAAATGAACTTCAAACAACTAAGACAATTGTTGTAAGAAAATAAGCTGATTGAATCAGTAGAAAGGGCGCTTTTTCAAGCGCCCTTTTTTTTATGTTGAAACTTGGTGTTAATACTTGATAAAGACATTCTTCGCTTCAGTGAAAAAACGCAAGGCTTCCCAGCCACCTTCTCTTCCTACACCGGAAGACTTCACCCCTCCAAAAGGCGTTCTTAGATCTCTTACTAACCAAGAGTTGATCCACACGATCCCAGCCTGCAATTCATTTGCCATTCTATGAGCTCTTTTTAAATCATATGTCCAAAGCGTTGCACTCAATCCATATTGTGTTGAGTTTGCCATTTCCAAAACCTCCTCTTCCGTATCAAACGGTGTAATAGTTACGACAGGTCCAAATATTTCTTCTTGATTGGTTCTGCATTGATAATGAAGCCCTTCTATTACCGTAGGACGCAGATAATAACCATTTTGATATGGCGCTTCCAAGTTAACACGTTCTCCTCCTGTGAGAATTACACCTCCTTCTTCCTTGGCTAACTTAACATAAGAAAGAATCTTCTCCATGTGGGATTTCGATACAACCGCCCCAAGAATAGCTTCTGGATCTGTTGGGTTCGAAACAACAGTATTACTCACTCGCTCAACAAAGTCACTCTTAAATTTCTCATAGATACCTCTTTGCACAAATATCCTCGAGCCACATAAGCAGATCTGTCCTTGATTGGCAAAAGATGATCTCAAAGTTGTACTCAACATGTCATCATAGTCACAGTCATCAAAAATGATGTTTGGGTTTTTTCCTCCCAGTTCCAGAGAGAGCTTTTTGAATTTTGGAGCAGCTGTTCTTGCGATATATTCACCCGTTGTGGTACCTCCAGTAAAGGAGATCGCTTTTACTTTTGGATGCTGTACTATTGCATCACCTGCAGACCCCCCAAGTCCATGAACAATATTCAATACTCCCGGAGGCATCCCTGCTTCGTTACAAACCTCCCCCAACAAGTAGGCTGTATAAGGTGTGATCTCTGAGGGCTTGGCCACTACACAGTTTCCAGCCGCTAATGCAGGTGCTATTTTCCACGAGAAAAGATATAACGGAAGGTTCCATGGAGAAATACAGCCTA
>JALRKF010000014.1 GCA_023254905.1 Crocinitomicaceae bacterium
TTCGGGAGCTAGATCTATGTCAATGGCCAATGCTTCAGTAACGTTCAACGATGTTTGGTCACATTTTAATAATCCCGGGGCTGTCGGCAATGCGAAAGAACTGACTGTTGGGATTTCTTACGAAAACAGATTTTTATTGAAAGAATTACAGTCTCAATCAGTCGCCGCAGTAATTCCTTTGAAGGTCGGGTCAATTTCAATTGGCGGACAAATGTTTGGATACCGCGACTTCAGGTCATACAAGGGAGGTGTAGGCTATGGAATGCGGCTGGGAGAGATGTTCTATGCTGGTGTTCAACTGAATTATATGGGCATTCAATTAAACAATGCTTACGGAAGTAGAAATGGTTTTGGAGGAGATTTAGGTGTTTTGGGAAAGGTTACCGAGAGTTGGCTCATCGGGTTTTCAGTTGCAAATTTGTTCAGATCGAAACTGGCAGAATTTCAAGATGACCGGATGACCACCCTCATGAGATTTGGTACTTCTTATAAATTATCTGATAAGGCACTGATTACTGGCGAAGTTGAAAAAGATATTGATAATCCTTTAAGGTTTAAAGCTGGCGTGGAGTACAAGCCTCAGAAACAGATCAGTTTGCGCGGTGGAGTTGCAACTGCCCCAGTTGAGTTATCTTTTGGTTTAGGTTACTTAACAAAATTGATTTCGATTAATGTTGGCAGCTCCTATCATCAGTTACTTGGATGGTCTCCTCATTTCGGTCTAATTTATACGAAGCTATAAGGATGGAGCGTTTTCAGAAATATCTGACTACCGTTCTGGTGTTCCTTTGTTCTATTTATATCTTTTCTCAAGATAAGGAGGAAATTATTCAGCAACGTATCGAGTTCATTTCTGAACAGCTAGAAAGTGAAAGCATTGATTTAACAAATGTCTTGGAGATTCTCACTTACCGTTTTGATAAACCTTTGAATTTGAATAATTGTTCTAAGGAAGATTTGCAAGAATTGAATTTATTAACCGATGTGCAGATTAACGATCTCCTATTGCACAGAGAATTGTATGGTAAGCTCATTTCAATTTATGAGTTACAGTCCTTAACATACTGGGGTCTTAATACTATACAGTTATTACGCCCATTCATAAAAGTGGATGACAAACTGGATCAGTTACATGTTGGATTAAAAGACGCGATTAAAAATGGTAAGTTTGAAATCTTTTTACGTTATCAGCGCGTACCAGAATTTAAAAATGGTTTTGAGGATGTTTCGGACTCCTTGCAGGAAAACTCTAATTCTTACTATTATGGAAATCCTGATAGATATTACACTCGATTTCGATATAGCTACAGGACCAACCTCAGTATTGGATTGACCGCGGAGAAAGATCCCGGAGAGGAATTTTTTCAGGGTACTCAGAAAAACGGATTTGACTTTTATTCCGCTCATGCATTTTTCAAAGGTGGAAAGTACCTCAAGGTTGCAGCACTAGGCGATTATCAGGTTCAGATTGGACAAGGATTGAATTTCTGGTCAGGTTATGCTTTTGGAAAGACTGCGGATGTAACAAATGTTAAAAGAACAGCACAATCCTTGCGTCCATACACCTCTGTTGATGAAACGCGTTTTTTGCGCGGAGCCGGAGTAGAGGTAGGGTACGGAAAATTCTCACTTATGGGATTTGGTTCCTACAAGGGAATAGATGCCTCTGTGATAACAGATACGCTTCTAGAAGAACAGGAATTTGCGAGTAGCATCAATCTAACTGGTCTTCACAGAACAAACTCAGAGCTAGCCAGAAAAAATACACTTCAAGAAATCATTGGAGGAGCCAACTTGCGCTATGATACTCGTACCTTGGACCTTGGGGTGGCGAGTGTTTATCAACGATATGATAATCCTTACAACAAGGAAACAGTCCCTTACAATCAATTTGACTTCAGAGGAAAGGATAATATCTCAACGAGCCTCGACTATGCGTGGGTGATACGAAATTTCAACTTCTTTGGAGAAGTTGCACATTCATCATATGATAATGGTTGGGCACAATTGCATGGAGTTCTTTTTTCTTTAGATAGAAGGGCCTCAATGAGTATTATTTACCGCGATTATCAGCGCAATTATCAGACCTTTTATAACAACGGATTCTCTGAAGGTTCGAGAACACAGAATGAGCGCGGACTTTACACTGCGCTTAAGTTCAACCTTACAAAGAAGTGGTCAATAAACACTTATGCTGATGTATTCTCATTTCCATGGTTAAAGTACTTGGTTGAAGCCCCTTCGGAAGGGCATGAATTATTCATTCAACCAACGTACAAACCAAATAGAGAGCTTGAAATCTATGCACGCTTTAGGGAGCAAAAAAGACAACGTAATAGCCGTTTCAATGATGGTACTGTGACTTCTATTGAAGATGTGATACAGCGTAATTACCGATTCAATTTTAGTTACAAGATTACTGAAGGGATTCGATTGAAGACAAGATTGGAATACGTTACCGTTGACAGAGAAAGTGTAGGTCTTGAATCAGGAATGATATTTACACAAGATTTTATTTACCGCCCAAAATCATCGCCATTGGATCTGTCGCTGCGTTATGCGCTATTTGATACAGATAGCTATGATACACGTATATATACCTATGAATCTAATGCTTTGTATGTGTTCTCTGTGCCTGCGTACTATTACAAAGGAAGTCGAGCATACGCATTGATCCGGTACACATTCTTACGTAAGATTGATGTTTGGGTAAAGTACGGAAGAAACATCTATGCGAATAGGAGTTCTTTAGGTTCCGGTTCAGAAATGATCAATCAAAACACACGTTCCGATATAACCGTTCAACTGAGATTTAAAATTTAGAATTCAATATCTAGGTTAAATAGTTTTTTCAATGTGTAGAGGTTTGGATTTTTTCGTGCTAGTTCGGTGAACTTATCCTTTCCGGTCATAAATTTTATTTCCTTGTCTGGATTGTTGGTTACCTCAAGAATGATATTCACGCTGTAATTTTTGAGATTCTCACGAATATAACTCAATAGATCAGGCAAGATAGGTTTGATTACATCGATTTGCACGTGATTGTCGACCTCTAGAATATATTCATTATCCTGTTTATGGATCGGATCTTTTTTAATCAAAGCATTGTAGAAAGTTCCCTTTCCCTCCTCTTTCATTTTAAATGCGAATTGACGCCATTGCATCTTGATGTCGTCATAGTCGTAATCGTTCATTGGCATGTTTGAAAAATCGATGCCTGACTCTGACAATTTCTTTCCGTTATCTCTGAGACTTTTTATAGATAATCTCGCGGTTGGAACTTTTCCTGACGGCGCACTAAGCACTTTTGGTTCAGTTGTAGTTATTGCTTTTTTTGCACTTGTCTTTGCAACTGAATTTGTTTTAGGTTTTGTTTTCTGCTCTTTTCGAAGAGACTCGCCAGCGAACGGAATTATCTTAACTGGATCCGTTAGGAATTTTTTTTTTCTTGCTCCTGATTAATTGAACACAGTTGCATAAGGGCTAACTCAACCAGCAAGCGCTGATTCTTTGCCGCTTTAAATTCTACATCAGTTTTGCTCAGAACTCCAAGAGACCTCAAAATAATGGAGTCCTTCAAAAGTTTTGATTGTTCAATGTATTTGTCACGAACCGATTCGCCTACCTCCAATAAGTTTGCTGTTCGCAAATCCTTACAAACTAGCAGATTTCTGAAGTGTTCCGCCAAACCAACAACAAAATGGTGACAGTCAAAACCCTTTTCGATAATGTCGTTTAGAGTTAATAAGGCAGCTGGAATATCCTCCTTGTTCGCGTAATCTACGACTCTAAAGTAATAGTCATAATCCAGTATATTGAGGTTATCTACAACTGATTGCTTATTGATATTTCCATCAGTAAATGTTACTATCTGGTCGAAAATGGATAAACTATCCCGCATCGCGCCATCTGCCTTCTGTGCGATGATATACAATGCTTCGGGTTCTGCAGAAACGCCCTCTTTCTCTGCTATTGAACCTAAATGTTTGGCGATATCTTCAACTTTAATTCGATTGAAATCGAAAATTTGGCATCGGGATAAGATCGTCGGAATAATCTTATGTTTTTCCGTAGTAGCCAAAATAAAAATGGCATGTTTTGGCGGTTCTTCTAAAGTTTTAAGGAAAGCATTAAATGCTGATGTAGACAGCATGTGTACCTCGTCAATAATATAGACCTTGTGAGTGCCGAGTTGAGGGGCGATCCTAACTTGATCGATCAAGCCTCTTATATCCTCTACAGAATTGTTTGATGCAGCATCTAGTTCGTAAACATTTAGAGATGCTCCTGAGTTGAAAGAATTACATGATTCACATTCATCACAAGCTTCAAATTTCTCTGTTCGATTAAAACAGTTGATCGTTTTCGCGAGTATACGCGCAGTACTTGTTTTACCAACACCGCGAGATCCGCAAAAAAGGAAGGCCTGAGCGAGATGATCATTTTTGATAGCGTTTTTTAGCGTAGAGGTAATAGCTTTTTGTCCTACAACAGTATCAAACGTTTGTGGACGGTATTTTCTCGCTGAAACAACAAAATCGCTCATACCAACAAATATAGCTGATTTATCAGCTATATTATTGAGTTGTTAATAACTCTTTAGAATGGTGAATTTTCTAGTCCTCAATTACGATTGAATCGATAGAATCTCCTTGACGAATATCGTCCAATACATCCAATCCTTCAACTACCTTTCCAAAACAAGTATGGTTTCCATCTAGGTGAGCAGTATTCGTTCGCGAATGACAAACGAAAAACTGAGAACCACCTGTGTTTCTTCCGGCATGTGCCATAGAAAGAACTCCTCTGTCATGGTATTGGTTATCTCCATCTAATTCACAGTCGATTTGATATCCTGGTCCTCCTGTACCTGGCATTCCAGTAGCTCCGTCTTTAGAATTAGGACATCCTCCCTGTATCACAAAATCAGGTATTACACGATGCCATTTAAGTCCGTCGTAAAATCCGTCTTTTGCAAGCTTCACGAAGTTAGCTACGGTGATTGGAGTATCCTTTTCGTAGAGCTCTACAGACATATTTCCTTTGTTCGTTGATATTGTTGCTTTCATGTTATTTTTTTTGGCAAAGATAAGCCTTCGAAATTAAACTTATCTATAATGACAAGACTTGATTACTTTTGTATATGCGAATAGAAAAGATCAACAGAAAAGAGACCGGTCTGTTTAAAGATTTTCAAAATAAGTTAGTCTACGAACAGGAGACTTTAGGAGACTTAATAAGATCTCCGTTTAACGAGACCACTATTCTTGAACAGTTGAATCTCAAGAGGGATCAATTCCCACAGGATCATAGAAGTGTTTTAGCGAAAGTTTTAATGGATCAGTACAAGAATAATGCTTCCGAACTGACAACCAAAAATATCGAGGCACTAGAAAGCCAAAATTCGTTTACAATCACAACAGGCCATCAATTGAGCCTTATGACTGGTCCTTTGTATTTTGTCATAAAAATCCTTCAAGTAATTAAGGCTTGTGATGAGCTGAACACGAGGTATCCTGATTTTAATTTTATTCCTGTTTACTGGATGGCGACTGAGGATCATGACTTCGAGGAAATAAACTCGTTGAAATTATTCAATCGGGAAATTAAGTGGGAAACATCTCAGACAGGAGGAGTTGGTCGTTTCGATTTGAATGAATTCGATGCGTACAAGGCACAGATCAAGGAGCTATTTTCCAATCATCCTGAAGGTGAAATTCATACACTTTTAGAAAAATACGATGGAGCAGATCTTGCTGCTGCAACGCGAAGTTTAGTTGACGAAATGTTTGCCGATAAAGGTCTTGTCATTCTTGATGCAGATGATCGAAGGTTAAAGAAATTATTCGCTCCAATTATGAAAAAGGAATTGGAAGCATCTTTCGCCTTTCAAATGGTGGAAAGAGCAAATAAGAAATTAAATACTTTAGGGTTTCCCTCCCAAGTCCATGCCCGTGAAGTCAACTTGTTCTATTTGGATCACAAGCGAAGAAAAAGACTCATTAAAAAGGAAGATGGCATTGAAATAAATGGAGAAGAGACTCTTTCCATGGGGGAGGTGATATACATACTTGAAAATGAACCAGAAAAGTTATCTC
>JALRKF010000022.1 GCA_023254905.1 Crocinitomicaceae bacterium
ACAGCAGTACGTCGAATTCTGGTACCGGAAAAATATATTGATGAGGTGCAGCAGGCAGTTGCTGGCAGATTAGCAACAACCCAGATAGGAGACCCAAGCGTTGACGGTGTTCGAATGGGAGCATTAGCTACGAGGATACAGGTTGATCGTGTGCGCGAAAATGTTGAGAAGCTTGCCGTATCGCAGGAGGTTGTTTTTGGAGATCTGGACAATTTTGAAGTTGTTGGAGCGGATAAGGAGAGGGGAGCATTCTTCGCACCGATTCTTTTCAGAAATGATGATCCATTCAATAAAACAGATGTGCATAACATTGAAGCATTTGGACCGGTATCAACGATCATACCTTACAAGGATATGGATGAAGCAGCTCAATTGGCGCGAATGGGGAAAGGATCTTTGGTTTCATCGATTGTTACACCAGATGATAAGGAAGCAAGAGAGTATGTAGTGAATGCTGCAAGTATGCACGGACGTATTCTTGTCTTGAATAAAAACTGTGCGAAAGAGAGCACAGGTCACGGTTCACCTATGCCGTTATTGACACACGGAGGTCCTGGTAGAGCAGGAGGAGGTGAAGAGATGGGAGGTAAGCGTGGCGTTTTGCATTACATGCAGCGTACAGCAATTCAAGGGCACCCAACAACGATAACGGAGATCACGCAGCAATTCCAAGTTGGAGCAGCAATGCCTGAAGCAAATCCACACGTGTTCAGACAGCATTTTGAAGATCTAATTGTTGGGGATACTGTATTTACACACAAGCATACAGTTACAGAAGCTGATATCGTGAACTTTGCGAATGTATCGGGTGATAATTTCTATGCACATATGGATGCCACATCTTTGGAGGAAACAATTTTCGAAAGAAGAGTAGCGCATGGATATTTTTTACTTTCAAAGGCTGCGGGGTTATTCGTCGACCCGAAAAAAGGGCCAGTGCTTTTGAATTATGGAATCGATGAATGTCGATTTACGAAGCCTGTTTATCCGGGAGCTACAATTGGTGTTCGCTTTACGGTGAAAGAGAAGATAGATCAGGAAAAACGTTCTGAGGAAGATATTGCTAAAGGAATCGTGAAGTTTTTGGTGGATATCTACGATGAAACAGGAGAAACGGTTGGAATCGCAACAATTTTAACGATGGTTAAAAAGCGTGATCAAAGCGCTTAATAGCTAACTAAGAATAGTTAAAATTGGAAATAAACGAAAGGTTTCGATGTATCAGAAACCATTTGATACATTAAGAAGATAATCACAGCCACAGAAAGTGCCTGCATCACCATCGGCATATTTGTGAATGCTTTTTCCCAAATGTCTTTGACCTTCCCAGGCAGCCAGTGGATTATATATCCGATCAGCATTACCCAGAAAACGGATTGATAAGCGACTAGAACCTCTACAAAGAGCTTCCAGCTGAAATCGAAATGGTACAAGATCTGATCGAGCATGATCATGGGTAAGCCATCCTCTTCAAGGCGGAACCAAATCCTTGTAAATGTGATGAAATTAAAGGTGATGAATATCTTCCAGAAGTGAGTGATCCACCATTTTGACTCTTCATAAGGACTGATGCGTTTCCAGTATTTGTAGATTATTAGAGCAATACCGTTCATTGCTCCCCAAATCACAAAGTTCTCACTCGCTCCATGCCAGAGTCCACCAACTACCATCGTAATCAAAAGGTTTAGATCACGATGAACATACTTTTTAAAATTAGGGATAATTAAGTAGCCGATCATGTACAATGCACCGAGTCCAACATAAATAAAAATTAACTCGTACCATTGTGTAATGAAGATCAGGAAGATAAAAATGATGGATATTGCAATGTATGTTCCAATTCCTCCAGTTCTGTTTCCCCCCAATGGTATGTATAAGTAATCCCGCAGCCAAGACCCTAAGGACTTGTGCCACCTGCGCCAGAATTCAGCTACGTTACGAGCTTTGTATGGAGAGTCAAAGTTCTCTTTAATCTTGAATCCCATCAGTCGGGAAAGCCCTATAGCAATATCGGTATAACCAGAGAAATCACCGTAGATTTGAAGTGAATAACCCCACATTGCAAGAATACTCACAAAACCTGGATACGCATCTGGCGCATCTGCTACTTTATCAATGAAATGTACGGCAATATAATCTGCAAGTATGAGCTTCTTAAGTAATCCTTTCACGATCTGAATCACGGCCCAACTAAAGTCATTCTTGTCTAGCTGAAATGGCTCGCGTATTTGTGGAATGAAGTCACGTGCACGAACGATCGGCCCTGCCACTAGCTGTGGAAAGAAGGTGACGAAGAAGGTATAATCAAAAAAATTCTTCACCGGTTTGATCTCTTCTCTATAAATATCAACGACGTAGCTAATACTTTGAAAGGTAAAGAATGAAACTCCCACAGGAAGGAATATCTTCAGTTCGAATACTTCTTCATTAAAGAATCCGTTACCCCATTGTGCGAACTTGTTTACGATCTCATAATCTGTTTCGAACATCGCATTGAATGAGTCCGTGAAGAAGTAAGCATATTTGAAATATCCTAAAATGAGGAGGTTAAAGATGGCGGAAATTGCAATGACCCACTTTTTGGAAAGTTTCTTCTCCCTGGTATAGATCAACTGACCGAGTGTAAAATTGACAACCAAACTCAACCCAAGCAGCAGCACATAAAGGCCAGAAGTCTTGAAATAGAAGAATAAACTAACAATCGTAACGAAGATACTCCTTGCAAGTAAATGCTTGTGAATAAAGGAGAATAATACCATCACTGCAAGGAAGAATAACCAGAAATCGAGTTGCGTAAAAATTAATGGATCTTCACTGTTGAATGACGGATAAAATATGTTGATCAATCTCTCCACTATTGAGTTGTGTAATGTTGCATTTGTTTTAAAAACTTCATGAAACCATCAACATAAAGATCACCTTTGAAATGATATCCCTCAAAAGTGAAATGTACAAGATCGCTCCGCATCAATCCTTTATATTTCCAGGTTTTACTGGACCCAAGCCCCCCCATAATTCCATAGAAATCCCAAACAGCCATGTCGTACTGTTCAGCAAGTTCAATGATCACGGTTCTTTCTTTTGCAATGTTCTTGTTGAGGTACCTTCTTCGATAATATGAGTCATTCGGAACAGTTAGTAATAGAGCACATTCTGGATTGGCATTGAGCACGATCTTCATCATTGCCTCTAGGTTGTCCTTATATTTTTGAGGGTCAAATGAACTGTTTGGCACATTTCCATCATTTGTTCCTACTGAAAAGGCAAAAAAATCAGGAGGATACTGTCTTAACTGTTCTTCGAACCGTATGTTATCCAGATAACTGTATAATCCTGCGCCATTAATTCCAATACTTGTATAAGAAACGCCAGGATTGTCATTCATGAGTAAAAAACCATAAATTTCGAGCTCAGGAGCATACCACCCTTTACGCGAAAACTGAAGGTCAAATTCCTCCAGTCCATCCATGAAATAGATGTCAGTTGCACCTAAATCAGGGTCATGTTCGGTATGTGTCACCAAGATTTCTTCATCTCCAAAATGAATAAAATAAGGGAATTCCCCTTTATTATGGAAGATCCGAATATGGTTGAACGGAGGCTTTACTTCTGTTCGGTCGTATTTAAAATTGATCTGGATCACTGAATCATGACACATGGTAACAGCACCTAAAACACCATAATCATGTTCAGTATATTTTCTTGGTTTATGCGATACACATCGGTATCCATTCCACCTGTTTGGCGAGCTGAATTCATAGTTGCCGGGATTATTTGTTTGAGCTAGATCAAAAGGGAAAACCCATCCACGTTCACCTCCAATTCCTTTCCAGTTGGTTTGCATGAAAGTACGCACATCATGCGTGTAAATATCTGCTTGTAGATGCGATCCACCTATATGATACATATTTATTTTTCCTTCTTTCGTATCAAGGACCTCAGAGAATTTTTGATAAAATAATTCGAAGTTTTGGCTGCGGTCAGAATATAAGCGATAGTTGTTTTTTGAGTAATCTACGAACGGATGAACATTTCGCATGTTGGTATCCATTATCGCAAAGTCAGGGAAACAGTATGTTCCAAGTGACGTGAAAGAATTTGTTGAATCACATGGAAGGTATTTTAAAGAATCAAGATAAGTTAAGAGGTCCATCGTGTCGGCAGCTGTCAGTGTCAAGGTATCAGGATCATCCCCCGAGATAAACTGCAATGTATCTTCCTCCTGTCCTAAAACCGGTAGGCAAAAAAGTAGGAATGATATGATGATCAGTTTTCTCATTTACTGTTTGCCCTTGCCCATTGACCGTATTCTGCCATTAGTGCTTCATAGAAAAACTGTGATGCGATCTTGGCGCCCGCATTACTGAAGTGAATGTAATCCTGAGCTGCGAGATCTTGTTCTACCCAGGCAGGCATGGAATTGGCACCTCCCATCGCAGAAAATAGATCCCAATAAATGCTGCCTGTTTCTAGCGAGGATTCCTTTAATGTTTTCACACAATAAGAGAGGAATTTATATGATTGCCGCACTCCATCAACAAGTTCAGACATATCACTTGGTCCGATTACCACTATTGTGCTATTAGGACGGAGCTTCTTGACAGTATTTATTTGACTTTTAAAATAACGTGCATAGCGGTCCACTTTTGCACTGTCAGTAAAGAATGGAATGGCATTTCCACCAAATTGCAGTATGATCAATTCAGTATTCATTTGAGAAAACATTGGACTTATGGTCGAATGATCTATTTTACCCCAGATCGTTCCACTGGAACCCCGCATACCAATGTTGGTAACTTGAACACCATAATCTCCCTCCAAGGAGAAACCGCAAATGTTTGGACTAACTTTTCCCTTGAATTCAAATTTCAATGGCTCAGGGGTTTTTTCAAATGTTAGAGGGATCGAATGATATTTTCCATCTTGGATTAACGTATCTTCATGGATTAAAGTCCCACCCGCATAAATCCTTAGCTCTGTTTTTGCCTTACAGTCCGTATAGTGCAAAATAACGTTATTGAATTCCCTAGCCCTTTTGTATGCTTTCCTTGATGCCTCTATCAGTATCCAGCCTGTTTTTGTTTCTAAAGAATTTATATCAATCGTATCAAGTTCGTAATCAGGAGTGAATCGAGATGCCGAACCGAGAGCGCCGTATTTTTTTGACTGAAGTCTTTCATCTCTAGAGAAGCAAGCATAACGAAGAAAATTATCAGAATACGTTTGGTTGAAAGAATAGGTGTTATAGACATTGGTAGCAGGAATTGTCCCAGGACCGTAACCTCCAAATTGATTCTGTAAACGCTCACGTATGTAGTTTGTCATCCTGTCACCTTCGATTTGAGAATCTCCATAATGAAGAATGGAAAGTTTAGATTTCTTTTCAGAAAGAGAAGAAAGTTTTTCGAAAAAGGAATGCAAGCGAGTTAAGCCGATTTCGTTCATTTCGAGATTGGTGGTACTTTCAGTTATTATTTCACCGCCATTGGGAGCACCTAGATCTCCATTTGATTTGTTTTCATGTTGAACGAGCACATCCTCTGTTTCCATCATCACTGTATCTACTGCTGCAATGATATTTGATATGTCTGCGGTTTCCTGTTTGATTGGATGTAGTAGTTTTTCCTTTGAAAGAAAACGGATTTTCATGCCATTTATATCCCAACCTTCCTCCGGTATAAACAACATTACAGGAGCTAGTATAAACAAAACTCCTGCAGTAAAGAGTAATACTTGATATGGTTTAATCTCTTTCAACTTTTTCAATAGGATAAAAATAAAGAGTAGAAACGGATAGATAACTAGAGCCTATAATTTTTTTCAATACTCAAATTAGGAAAAGTATACCCTTAACTGGATTATCATTTACTTTTGTACTTATGGAAGATTATACAAATGATCTGATAAATGAAACATCTCCATATTTACTCCAGCATGCGCATAACCCTGTAAATTGGGTAGCATGGAGTGATGATGCATTTGAACGTGCAAAAAAGGAGAATAAATTGGTGCTTATAAGTGTAGGATATTCGGCATGTCATTGGTGCCATGTGATGGAGCACGAATCTTTTGAGGACAAGGAGGTCGCAGCATTGATGAATAAGTTTTTTATCAGTGTGAAGGTGGATCGTGAGGAACGTCCCGATGTTGACCAAGTGTATATGACAGCAGTTCAGCTAATGACACAGCAAGGAGGCTGGCCTTTGAATTGTTTTTGTCTTCCTGATGGACGACCAATTTACGGTGGGACATATTTCCCAAAAGACCAATGGATACATATTTTGAAATCTCTCCATTTCAAATTTCAGAATGATTTTGAGAAGGTCGAGGAATATGCTTCAAAGCTGCATGAAGGAGTTCAACGAGCCGAGTTGATTCAGAAAAACGAAACCGAGATACAGTTCAACATTGAAAAACTTCGGGAGCTCGTCTTGAGATGGTCTAAACTGTTCGACGGCATCAATGGAGGGGATTCTAAAGCTCCAAAGTTTCCGTTACCACAGAACTATTTATTCTTACTAGAATACGCCACGCAAATGGATGACCAAAAGGTCATGGAACATGTGTGTTTATCTTTGGATAAAATGGCAATGGGTGGGATTTACGACCAGGTTGGCGGTGGATTTGCACGTTACTCTGTAGATATGCTCTGGAAAGTGCCGCATTTTGAGAAAATGCTTTACGACAATGGACAGCTGATAGAACTCTATTCAAAAGCGTATAGAATTACTAATAGTCCTTTGTACAAACGTGTTGTAGATGAAACAGTGCAATGGTTGGAGCGTGAAATGATAGCTGATAGAGGAGGGTTGTATTCCGCTTTAGATGCCGATACTGAAGGTCAGGAGGGTAAATTCTATGTTTGGTCCGAGAGAGAGCTAGCGGAGACACTGACCAATGATTTTGACTGGGCATCAGATTATTTTGAAATGGGTTACCTTTCCGATTGGGAGGGTAATAAGGTCCTAATGTGTAGTCAAACAGACGAGATATTTTTGAATGAAAAAGGATGGACAGAAGTTTTCTTTGATCAAGAACTAAAGAAACTGAAGAAACGACTGTTGAATATTCGTTCAGAGAGAGTTTTTCCAGGAATAGACGATAAAGTATTAACTGGTTGGAATGCGATGACCGTCAAAGGGTTAGCACATGCTGCCGTAATATTCGACGAACCCAGATATTTGGACCTTGGAAGAGATATCATTACCACGTTATTGAATAATCAATGGGACGGTAATCAGCTAAAACGAAATTTCAAAAATGGATATAGTACGATCGATGCCTTTTTGGAGGATTATGCGCACATGATCGATGGTTTGATTGCATTACATCAAGCTGACTTGGAGGAAAATTGGATAAATGCAGCAGTAAGTTTAACAGAGAAGGCCATACAGGAATTCAGTGATGAAAAATCGGGCATGTTTTTCTTCACAGACTCTAGCTCAAATTTAATTGCTCGTAAGATGGAGATCAATGACAATGTAATTCCTTCGAGTAATTCTGTTATGGCGCATAACCTTTTTGCGTTAGGCTCACTAACAGGAAGGATGGAATGGATAAACCGCGCTGAACAGATGATGTATAACGTCTATGATGGTATGGAAATGTATGGGTCGGGATACTCTAACTGGGCAATGCTGTTACAGCGAATGATCACAGAGCAAAAAGAAGTAGTTTTCGCTGGTAATAACGTGGATGAAGCAATTTCAGAATTCAGAGGGCAAATAGATATTCCCGTTCTTTTAGCTAGAGTCACGGAAAGTTCAACACTATCCATATCTCAAGGGCGTCACTCCACAGATGACCTGATCATTTATGTTTGTGAAAAGGGCGTGTGCAGTTTACCAGTCAAATCTGTAGCTGAAGCGATCAGCAGAGTTATCCAATAATATCTCTTGATAAGTACTCGCAGTAATAAAACGGTACTACTTTTGTTCTTCCGTTATTTGCATGGATGAAAATTACAGTTGTTTTATACATGGTTTTAATTTCCGCAGTTGGTTTTTCCCAAATGCTGGATAATAGCAATGGCCACGCATTTACTGATCAACCATTTTTTAACCCTACCTTTATAAAAGCGAACAAGATCGATAAAGTTCGCGGAAAGTATATCGTTCGTAAACCAGGTAATTCCTTTACGAGAACGGAATATATACAGGAATATGTTTTTGACGCAAAAGGTCAATTGAGATCACAACAAGAAACGTTTCCCGATGATGGGTCATCAGACACAACAGCAACACATTATTTATATACGAAAAATGGTTTATTGAAGCAGATTCGAAAACGCACATTGGACGGGTTTATTCAAACCGACCTAATATATGATTCATTGGGTCGTGTTAATAAGGAAATATTGAGTAAACTCTATTTCGAGTCAAATGGGACATCTCGCACAACAATGCTCAACAATGAAACATACAAGTATATCAATTTAGAGTTACAAAGTAGGCGGGTGAGTTTTAATAGTTACGGTAAACCGTTCCTGGAGGAGATTTTTTATGAGGATGAAGATGGCTACTTAATCCAGAAAAAGGATATTTTAAAAATGACTTCAAAGTGTTTCATTCATGAATATGAGTACAACGATAATGGATATTTAGCATCTATTCGGAAGAGAAAAGATAAATCGGAAGTTATTTTGGAAGAGATAAAGTTCAATTATGATGAGTTTGGAAATCTTTCTGAAAAGCATATTTTCAATAAAGGAGAGCATATTACAGATATTCAGATTATATACAATAATAAAACGGGTCTACTTTCTTCTATTGTCACGAGATCTATGACTACTGGAATTCTAGCAATTCTTCAATTTAAGGAGTACACTTATTTTGAGTAGTACCTTCCTTTGATCGCGTTATCTATCGTTTCTTCGAGTGTTCTGAATTCAAAGTTTAAACGTTCGCAAACTTTTGCGTTACTATATTCTCGAATTGCATACATATTTGCGATAGTATCTTTTGTTATTGGAGCTGATTTTGAAGAGAAAAAATATCCTATTCCCATTAAAACTCTAATGGTATTGGCCATTCTCAAAGACAGAATTTTAGTTGGCTTTCTTACACCTAGCTTATCTGCAATTTCTGAGATAAGGTGCTTGAAACTTTGATTTGAACCAATGCATAAGAACTGCTCTGCACTTATATCAGCTTCCATCAATTTTACCATTATTTCTGCTATATCACGCGCATCAACTGTTGCGTTCGCTCCACTGGGAACGTGACTCATTCCGCGTTGTGCATTTTTGAATATCAGGAGAGAACTTTCGCTCCAGTTACCAGGCCCAAGAATAACACATGGATTAACAATAATAGTATTCAACCCCTCCTCAACTCCTCGCCAAACCTCTTTTTCTGCTGAGTATTTGGAAATAGAGTAGGCGGAGGTTCTTGGAGTTTTTTTCCATCTAGTATCTTCCATTATCGGATTACCATCATCTCCTAGAGCTGCTGTAGAGCTTACATAACAAAACTTCCGTACAGATCTTTCCAGGCAAACGTTTACCATGTTAGCTGTTCCTTCGCGGTTAATTTTAAGTAGAGTATTGAATTTTTTTTCATCAAAGGATACTAGTGCAGCACAATGATAAACTTCGGAACCTTCATCGATTTGTTCTTGTAAAAAACATACATCAAGAATGTCTCCCAACACCCATTCAATGCAGTCAAAATATTGTTTCCAATTTTCCCTTAAATAAAATTCAAAAACATGTTGGACATTTGCGATACGTTGCTCATTGCGATATAAGCAACGAATATGTTTTTTTTGTTTTGTAAGCTCAATAAGCAAATGTGAGCCTAGTAATCCTGTTCCCCCTGTTACGAATACCATATTCTAAAGGTAATGATGTTTAAAAAATGTGCAACAAAACTATAGTTCACATATAATTGATAATTCCAGGGTATCTTATTATCATTTCGCTGATATCAATTATCATAGGTATTGACTGGTATTGTTCTCTTTTGTTTCTTTGTCCCGAATGAAAAAACCACTACTACTTACTTTTCTTTCAATCTTATTATTTTCTTGTAAGTCAGAGTATGAAGAAAGACTGGCTCAAGCAAAGGTTGTTAGAGTTAAAATTGAAAAGATTCAATCCATGGATGAATTTGGCATTGATATAGCCCTTCAGGAAGAGATTAACGACCTTCATGATGAAATCGTTTTTCTGAGCAAGGTTTCTGGCAATGAGAATAAATTTTTGGAGGAGCTTTTCAATTAATTACAGCTTTAATTCAGATGATGGATCCCAGAATTTTTCCTTGAAATCAACGATTTTATCATCTTTTACTTTTACTCCCTCTTGTTGAAGTAAGGTCTCCATTGTTTTCGGTGTAGCGAAGTGCATCTTACCAGTTAATAATCCATTTCGATTAACAACACGATGGGCTGGAACATCTACTATTGAGTGGGCGCTATTCATTGCCCATCCTACCATTCTGCTTGCTTTTGGCGTAGATAAATATTTCGCAATAGCTCCATAACTTGTGACACGTCCGCATGGAATTAAACGCACTACTTGGTATACATCCTTAAAAAACCCTTTGTTTTTTTCTGATATAGTTTGCATTATTCTACCGTAACGGATTTCGCTAGGTTGCGAGGCTGATCGACATTGCAACCTCGCATAACAGCTATATGGTAGGAGAGAAGTTGAAGAGGAATAGTAGCAAGCAGTGGTATCAGATGCTCATCGGCTTCAGGAATTTCGATCACATGATCTGCAATTTCTTTCACCTGCTGATCACCTTGCGTGACAATAGCTACAATTTTCCCTTTACGAGCTTTTACTTCCTGTATGTTACTTACAACCTTTTCATAGCTGGTTCCCTTCGTTGCAATAACGAAGACTGGCATCTCCTCATCAATCAGTGCAATAGGCCCGTGCTTCATTTCTGCAGCCGGATAGCCCTCCGCATGGATATAGGAAATCTCTTTCAGTTTCAAGGCTCCTTCGAGCGCAACTGGGAATGAGCTCCCCCGTCCCAAATAAAGGGAGTTTTGGGCGTCCTTGTATTGTTTCGAAATGTATTCGATTTGATCATTTTTTTCAAGTATATCTTGAACTTTGGCAGGGATTGCCTCGAGCTCTGATAGTAATCCTCTGAATTTAGACTCACTGACCGTCCCCTTTTTGTTTGCAAGAGATAATGCCATCAGAGTTAACACAGTTACTTGCGCGGTAAATGCTTTGGTAGATGCAACACCTATTTCAGGACCAGCATGTGTATATGATCCAGCATCTGTAATTCGAGCGATTGATGAACCAACTACATTACAAATACCAAGGATGGTTGCTCCTTTAGATTTTGCGAGCTCGAGGGCTGCCAATGTGTCCGCAGTTTCACCAGATTGAGATACTGCAATCACAACGTCATTCTCTGTGATTATAGGATTTCTGTATCGAAATTCACTGGCGTATTCTACCTCTACATTGATACGTGCAAGATCTTCGAATAAATATTCTCCTACCAAGCAGGCATGCCATGATGTTCCACAAGCAATCATTATAACTCGGTTAGCATTGATTAATTTTTGCTCGTATTCTTTGATTCCACCAAGTGAAACCCATCCTTCAGAAGCATTCAATCTTCCTCTAAAACAATCTTCTATGGACCGAGGTTGCTCGTGGATTTCCTTTAGCATGAAATGCTCATAACCACCTTTTTCAAGAGCTTCTAAATGGAGTTCGAGCTCCTGGATGTACGGTGTCTTTTCGGTGTCGTCTATATGATATAGTTTTAGTTCCTTTCCGGGTTCGAGAACGGCAATCTCATCGTCATCCATGTAAACAACTTGCTTTGTATATTCTACAATCGGCGTGGCATCAGATGCCAGATAAAAGTCGCCATTATTTCCAATTCCTACTACAAGAGGCGAGCTTTTTCGTGCCGCAATTAACTTCTTTGGATCGTCTTTACTCATGACAACAATTGCATAGGCTCCTACAACATTCTGCAGAGCAAGACGCGTTGCTTCACCAATATTTACTCCTTCATGTTTTTTAATATCATCTATCAAATAACAAAGCACCTCTGTATCGGTATCGCTTTTGAATGTGTAGCCTTTACTTTGAAGTTCTTTTTTGATAGTGTCATAATTTTCAATGATACCATTATGGATCATAGCAATATCTTCGTGCTCAGAATAATGCGGATGAGCATTCATATCATTTGGGGCTCCATGTGTTGCCCATCGCGTATGTCCAATGGCAACTGAACCAGAAGTATCTTTATCCCTTGCGAATTCCTCTAGATTTGCAACTTTCCCTTGTTTTTTGAAAATCTTAATTTCGTTGTCACCCATCAAAGCAATACCTGCGCTATCGTAACCTCTGTATTCTAATCTTTTTAGCCCTTTTATTACAATTGAATAAGCTTCATTATTTCCGATATACCCAACAATACCACACATATAAATCTCTTAAAATTCTGTATAAACAAT
>JALRKF010000043.1 GCA_023254905.1 Crocinitomicaceae bacterium
TCACTCCCAGGGGGAGCAACCTCAACTTGCCATCCATTCACTATAGTACCGTCAACCGTTGAACGAAAAAAGACCCCACTATTACCATCAGCCTCTTGTTTGAATTCTAACTCTAGTAAGAAATCATCGTAGAAGGTATCAGTAGTAAGGTAACCATATTCGGCATCAGGACCACTTTCGCAAATAAGTAAACCGTCAGAGACATACCATTTTTCAGTACCATTAATGGTCCATCCCTCAAGGTCTTTACCATTAAAGATGCTCTGTTGAGCATGTACACAAATGTTGGAGAAAATAATTAGAAAACTTAAGAATCGTCTCATAGATTAAGGTTGTTTAATTAATAAATCGTCAAAAACTGGGAAAGAATTTAAAAAAAAGTTTGTTCCGAAGCGATTAAAATTTACATTTCCGCATATAACTTCCTAATAAAACCAAACCTTATCCATGAGTATTTCTTATCAATCTCCCGGAATTTTTGAAGAAACCCGATTTGAAAAAATTCATAATATCATCTTCGAATCTGCCAAAGACGCCTCTATTGAAGTGGCTCATGAAATCGCTGATTTAATTCGAAAAAAACAGGATAAAGGAAAGACTTGTGTCTTAGGACTTGCTACCGGGTCTTCACCTATTTCAGTGTATCAAGAATTAGTACGTCTTCACAAAGAAGAGGGTTTAAGCTTTAAAAATGTCGTCACCTTTAACTTAGACGAATACCTCCCAATGCAAGCGGATAGCATTCATAGTTATTACTATTTTATGCATGAACATCTATTCAACCATATTGATATAGTCCCTGAAAATATCCATATTCCTGATGGTAGTGTGTCATTAAAAAAAGCCAGAGAACATTGCCTTGCCTATGAAGAGAAAATCAAAAGCTTTGGCGGGCTTGACTTTCAACTTCTAGGAATTGGGCGAACGGGTCATATTGGGTTTAATGAACCTGGTTCAAACTTGAATTCAAGAACCCGTGTAATTACGCTAGACCACATTACACGGGAAGATGCGGCCGAATCTTTTCAGGGTATTGAGAATGTACCTAAAAAAGCGATAACTATGGGAATCGCAAGTGCTATGAGCGCGAAGCGTATCGTATTACTGGCTTGGGGACAAAAGAAAAGTTTAGTAGTAAAGGAGGCAATTGAAGATGAGATTAGTAGTCAAAACCCTTCAACGTATTTACAAAATCATAACAACACCACCTTTATTTTAGACCAAGACGCCGCCTCTGAATTAACCCGAATTAAAACACCATGGGTAGTTCAAGAATGCGAATGGACAAAGGAATTAAAATACAAGGCAGTCGTATGGTTATGTCGTCAAACTCAAAAATCAGTATTAAAATTGACAGAGAGCGACTACAACGAGCATTCACTCTCTGATCTACTTGAAACCCAATCTGTATACGACTTAAATATTGAAATCTTTAATCGCCTTCAACATACCATTACCGGATGGCCTGGAGGCAAGCCCGATGCCGATGACACCAACCGACCTGAGAGAGAACGTCCGAAACAAAAACGAGTCATCGTTTTCAGTCCTCACCCCGATGATGATGTCATCTCTATGGGGGGTACTCTTGACCGTTTAATCTCACAAGGACACGAGGTGCATGTTGCCTACCAAACATCTGGCAGTATAGCTGTTTCTAATGACGAGGCTAGAAAATTCATTGAAGTTGCATGCGATTTAAGTGATGGTGCTCCCACTTCAAAGCTTTCAAAGCTTAAAGATCTATTGAGTGACTTTACGGGTAATCCTCATGAATCAACAGACTTGAGGGAGATAAAGAAAATTATCAGACAGAAAGAAGCCATCGGAGCCACAAGGTATTTAGGACTACCCGATGATCAAGTCCACTTTTTAAACCTACCTTTCTATGAAGCCGGAGGAATTAAAAAGGCACCTATTACGAGTTTTGACGTTGATATTCATACCAACCTAATTAAATCGATAAGACCACATCAAGTATTTGCTGCGGGCGATCTAGCCGATCCACACGGCACACATAAACTTTGCTTAGAGGCCATTCTCGAAAGCTTAAGGTCACTGAAAAAAGAATCGTTTATGAAGGATTGCTGGTTGTGGCTATACCGAGGTGCTTGGCACGAGTATGAACCACACGAGATCGACATGGCGGTTCCAATGAGTCCAGCTCAAGTAAGGCGGAAAAGAAAAGCCATTTTCTACCATCAAACCCAAAAAGACGGGGTCATGTTTCAAGGAAGTGATACGAGAGAATTTTGGGTGCGTGCCGAAGACCGTAATCGAGAAACTGCAGACATCTATCGAGCACTTGGTCTTTCTGATTATGCAGCAATTGAAGCATTTAAACGTTATTTTTATTGAAAACATACTCCATGAAATACGCAATAAGTCTTTTTTCACTTCTATTGATCATCTCTTGTACTACGCCTACTGAGAAGTTAATCACCTCTGCAATTGTTCCGAACGTAACAACTGGCAGCACAGGACAAGATGAAATTTCTCTAGCCAAAGAATGGATAACTGTGGCTCCAGATGTTTCAGACCAACTTTTAGAAACTTTAGCTCAACAGATAGATGATTTAGATATTGAAATCTCAAAAAATAATGAAGGGTCAGGAAATTTATTTCTTAACCTAGATAAATCACTCGATGCAGAATCGTATCGACTTCAAGTATCTGACAAGCGAATTGAAATCACTGGCGGATCTGAGGCTGGAGTGTTTTATGCTTGGCAAAGCTTAAGACAGCTACTTTATAATCATTTATGGAGTGGAGAAGACTGGGTATCTGTAGAAATTACGGACCAGTCGAAATATGCCTATCGAGGTTATATGCTCGACATTTCAAGACATTTCTTCGGAGTAGAAACGATCAAATCAGTAATTGATCAAATCAGTCTTTATAAAATGAATCACTTGCATCTTCACCTATCAGACGATCAAGGTTGGAGAATAGAAATCAAAAGCTGGCCTGAATTAACTGCCATAGGAGGCTCTACCGAAGTAGGTGGTGGCGACGGAGGTTTCTTAACTCAAGAGGATTATAAAGAGATTCAACGTTATGCTCAAAACCATTTTATAACTCTGGTTCCAGAAATAGATATGCCAGGTCATACCAACTCAGCCCTTGCAAGTTATGCTGAACTGAACTGCGATGACAAAGCAACAGAATTATACACGGGTATCGAAGTAGGGTTTTCAACACTTTGCGCTGAGAAAGAGGTTACTTATACCTTTTTATCAGATGTGTTTACTGAGCTCGCCCAACTCACTGAGGGCCCCTACATTCACATTGGAGGAGATGAATCACATGTGACCTCTGATGAGGATTATATCAAACTCGTTGATTACGCGCTTGAAAAGGTGATTTCGCTAGGAAAAACTCCAATCGGATGGGATGAAATCGCTAACGCCAATCTCGATGATCGAGGCATTTCTCAATATTGGGCAAGTAGCGAGAATACAAGCCTTGCAGGAAGTAAAAAGGCTTCGGTAATTATTTCACCAGCCGCTCATGCCTATCTAGATATGCAATATGATTCACTTACTCCACTTGGTCTTCATTGGGCCGGATATTTACCAGTTAAGAAATCTTTCGATTGGAACCCAGAAACCCTTGTAGAAGATCTAGATCCTGAACAGATTATTGGTATTGAGGCACCTCTTTGGTCTGAGACTTTAGAATCATTGGAGGATATCGAATACATGACCTTTCCTCGACTTCCTGGGCTAGCAGAAATTGCCTGGAGCACTACAGAAAAACGAACTTGGGAAACCTATAAAGCGGTACTTGAAAGACATCTGCAGTGGTTAGAGAAAAAAGGAATCAATACCTACAAAACGCTCGAAGAATAAGAGTTATTTGTCGTAAATCACCAAGCTATCATTATTTTGAGAGGTGATGTATCGGTTTTGACCGTTCGCTTTTGTGATGCGAATTAAATCTCTAGCATTTCCCTTGACTTGAAAATTCGATTGTCTGTTGACTATCCATTGACCATCGATATAATCTAATTGTAGACCATTGAGAGCGTCAATAGGACCAAAGAAAGGTTCGTTGCCAAAATCATTGCCCACTGCTAGGATAGAAGGAGATTCATTACCTACAACCTCTTCAAAACCATAAAGTGGTGCCCATTGGGCCTCATCAGGTAAATCTTGCTCTAGAACCCTTCCATTACCTAGGTTTTCGAGCACCACCGAGCGATCATAGTTGATTTCGTAAAGTTCATAGCCCTCTAGCTCTGCGGTGATACTTTCGAGGGTCGCCGTTGCAAAATCATGATAAGATTCGAATCGATTTCTAAAATAGGGACTTTGACCATAGAGATTACCCCAGAAACTTACGGGATAAGAATCCCATTCCCCCTCTAAATTTTTGTTTGGAGCAAAAAGCACGGGCTCTTCATAGCCATTAAAATCAAAATCTTTAACTAATAGATTAAGCGGTCTATTTGATCGGATATGGTAATTATGGTTCTGTCCAATATTTCCAATAAATAGATCATGATCACCATCTTTATCATAATCAATAAGTTTTAGAGATCGCCACCATCCCAGTTTATTTTCAAAACCTTGAATAGATTTCAAACTAAACGATTGACCTACATTATTACGCATCCATTCGATGGGTCTAAAAGGTCCTCCGAGAAGGATATCTTCAAATCCATCACCATCAAAATCATAAGCCTCGGCAAATACAATTCCTAGGTTGCGGTTTCCATAATCAAGTAATTCATCATCCATTCGCTCCCAACCAGACTCGTTTTGTCTTAACATCATAGAAGGGTCTGGGTGAGGGTATTCAAATATTTTGGTCTTACCCGTAAAGAACAGTTCTATAACCCCGTCATTATCCATATCAATGGGAGTTACATCTCTAACCTGTGTGTCGAATTGATAATCGTTTGCAGCTTCAAAATGAGACCCCTTATTGAGAAAGAAATGAGCCGTTGAATAATAGCTGTTATTCTCGTACTCATTATGGGTAGAAATAACGATTATATCGCTAAGTCCATCAGCGTTAATATCTACGATGGTGCCCGTTTCGATAAGCCACTGTTCATTCACTAACTCAGAAAGACTATGATTCTCGAATGAGCCTACTGAATTCTGAATATTCCACTGAACCTCGTTTACTGCAGAACCAAAAACCATCCAATCTTCTAAACCATCATTATTAAGATCGGCACGCTCTAGTCTTGGTCCTTCTTCAGATATCTTAGTTCCTAAAAGGCGTTGCACCTGAAAATCACCAAGTTCAGGTTGATGATGCTTATAATCTGAAGCTACTTGAGTGAATAAATGATTATTATCCTTAGAACCTAACGGAAAAGACAAAACCTCTTTCTGCATCACTGCATCCGAATAATCAACTACTACTGTACTATTCGGAGTAATGTCCTCAATATGCTGGTATTTACCATCAGGCCACAACACCTCTAAAGAGAAGTCCCTTTGTGTATTTCCTAATCCAAAAAATACACGATCGTCTACGCTAGACATGTATCCCCGCGTATGATAGTTGGTTTGTTGTTGAAAGGAACCATCGGCAGAGCGAAGAACAACTTTAGCTCCAATACCCGTAGGATTAGTCGATGGGCCTTCGAGATCAACGGTTAACGATTGATTTTTCTTATCGCTCTTATTTTCAAAGACAAACGCTTCGTCGTGAATGTTATTTACCACG
>JALRKF010000134.1 GCA_023254905.1 Crocinitomicaceae bacterium
GCAAATGAACCAATTGGAAAGATTGGCAGAGTAAGATCTCAATTTGGAATACATATTATTGAGGTTCTAGACAGAAGAGGACGTGAATTTCCGAGGTTAGCTGTTGTTCAAAAAACGTTGAAAGCTAGCCAGAGGGCAATCGACGATAAGGAGCAAATGATCTATGATTTGTTATTCAAGATGTCAAGCGAGATGGATAAAGCATCCAGCAACTACAGCAGAGTTCAAATCTTTGATTCTATTGCCACAGAAGCAATACGATTTCCTCGTAAACTCAGTATAAAAGAGTACAAACCACAGGTCCCAGGGATCAACACTGTAACGGCACAAAACAGTATGTTAAAATTGGCTTACAAAGACGGCGCCCAGGTGGGCGACCTCGTAGGCTCTCCTGTCAGAGATAAAAATCGACTTATTTTGGCCTGTGTTTCTGGAATCAAAGAAAAAGGTGCGCCGACTTTCGACGAGATGAAAGAGAAGGTGAGGTTAAATTACAAACGTGACAAGAAAGCCGAAATCCTGATGTCTGAAATGGGCAAGGCCAAGACGATTAATGAACTTCAAAATCCGGAGAAAGGGATCAATATTCTACAAGCTGAAGTTACATTTTCAGCGCCCCAAATTAGAGGGGCCGGGAATGAACCAGCTATCGTCGGAGCAATCTTTTCAGGGTTGAAAGATGGAGAAACGACGAAGCCAATCAAAGGTAAACTTGGAGTATACATGATCAAGATTGAAAAAACAACCGACGCGCTTGCACCTGCCAATTTCGATAAAGAGAAAGATCAGCTTACTGGCTCTCTTCGAAGTGTTATTCAGAGTAAAGCGATGGACGGATTAAAGAAAAGATCGGAAATCATAGATAATCGCGCATTTTTCAATGCAAACATCAGGAGATAGTTAAATCGGGCAGCACTCTTTTTTAAACAGTGTAATTACACCCTGGTAAAGAGCGAATAATCCCTCTTAGTTCAAGTTGTAGTAATTCTACATTTAGTTTAGAAATAGATAGGTTAAGCACCAAAGAAATTTCGTCAATGGATACGGGAGCTTTCAACCGAATAAAACTGTACAATTCACTTTGAATTGGGTTGAGGCCAATTGGCAAACTTTTCTGTGTGATTTTCTTTTTCTTTGCTTTCCACCCCATTTCTTTTAAAAAGAGATCTTTGTTCAGATATGGAACTGCAACCTGTTGATTAATCATAGCATTACATCCAAGAGAAGCTTTATTAAAGAGAGACCCGGGTACTGCAAATACATCACGATTGTAATCTAAAGCTAGCCTTGCTGTTATAAGCGCCCCTCCTTTTGAAGAGCTTTCAACGACGATTGTTGCACTCGTCATTCCCGCAACAATACGATTCCTTTTAGGAAAATTTTCTCTGTCGGGCTTCACACCAACAGGAAATTCAGAAATCAAAGCACCTTCATTTTTTATTATTTCGCTTGCAAGCTCTTTATTGCTGCTTGGATAAACGCGGTCCAACCCATGACCTAGAACCGCGACAGTATTTATTCCGTGTTCAATAGATGCTTTGTGAGCCTCTGTATCTATCCCTTCCGCAAGTCCACTGGTTATTTGTTCAATTTCTACATTTAGATCTTTTACAATATTTCGGGTAACCAGATGGCCATAAGATGTACTTGTCCTAGTTCCAACAATTGCAATGTTTTTTGGGTGGTTCAAATCCCCTAATCCAAGCTTGTATAGAACCAATGGGGCATCTGGACATTGTAATAACTTCAGAGGATATTCATCATCCCCGATAACAATAGATTTAATGTTATATCTACAATGTTGTTCTAATATTTTATCTGCTCTTTCGAGGGCCTGTTCTCTTCCAGAGTTTTCCAGTATTTCAGAATTTAACCCCGTAAGGGATTGTATTTCAGTCTTTTTGAGATAAAATAGCTGTTCCGGATCATCGAAAGTGTCTAGAAGTCTTCTGGCTGAAATAGGGCCTATTCCTTTCAGCATGGTCATAGCCACGTAATAGTGTAGGTAGGTATAATTCAAAATATTTGGTACTTTGGTCTACTGAATTTACGAAATATATTCAAATGAAAAACCTACTATTGCTATTGACATTGGTTCCCATTTTTTCTTTTTCTCAGATAGAGGGAACGGTTTTAGATGATGATCTAAACGAGCCTATTTATGGGGCATTGATTGTCGCAAGCACCGGGCAAAAAGCAAAATCAGATTTAGACGGAAATTTCAAAATCAATCCAGAAAGCTATCCGGTAACATTAGTTATTTCAGCGCAAACGTACGCTTCAGACACGTTTTTTGTGGAGAGGGCGGGTCAGGATGTATTTATATTGGCCCCTCCTATTCAAAAAGTTCAAACCGTTGTGGTTTCCGCGGGCAGACACGACCAAAATTTAGAAGATGTTTCGATTTCAATGGAAATTCTCCGTCCCGAGCTAATAGATAATAAGGGTATGGCAGATTTGGAGCAAGCAATTGACCAAACTCCTGGAGTTTATGCGATGGAAGGACAAATTAGTATACGAGGCGGAAGTGGATATTCCTATGGAGCAGGAAGTAGGGTCTTAATGCTTTGGAATGGGATGCCATTACTATCAGGATATGCCGGGGATGTTCAATGGAACGCAATCCCAATGGAAAATGCCTCACAAGTTGAGATCATGAAAGGAGCGTCTTCAGTGCTTTATGGAAGCGGTGCATTGAATGGAGTTGTTGCTTTAAGGGAGAGAGAACCTTCAAGAGAAGGAGAAACCCGCGTGAAAATTCAATCAGGGATTTATGATAACCCAAAACGTAGTACACTGAAGTGGTGGGATAAGGGCGAAAACCCCATGTTCTTCATGGGGGACGCTTATTATGGAAAGATGAACAAAAATGTGGGTTACACCTTCTCGACAGCAGGGTTTTTAAATCAAGGTTATCGTGAGGGAGAAACAGAAAAACGGGGAAGAGTATCTGGATCGCTGTTTTACAGACCAAAATCCAAAGAAAGGCTGAAGGCAGGGGTAGGATATAACCTGCAACTACAAGAGACAGGGAATTTTCTGATCTGGCAAAGCGACACTTTTGCATACACACCGAGCGGAGGGGCCGATACTACTGTTGAGGGATCAACACTAACGATAAACAATGGAACAAGAATTATGGTTGACCCATATGTGAAATTTTATGATAAGCATAATAATTTGCACAATGCAAAAGCTAGATATTATTGGGTTCAAAATGCTACGGGAGACATTAGTCAAGCTAACAGGGCTGGGATTTTATTTGGAGATTATCAGTTTCAACACAAATGGGATAAAGGGGTCGTTCTTACTTCAGGCCTTACAGGAATTTATAGCTCCACAAAGTCAAATTTGTTTGGCGATCACTACAGTACTAACTATGCTGCTTACTGCCAGTATGAGCATAGATTTGATAAGTTGGACTTAACTGGCGGTATTCGTTTCGAGTATTTTGAGATGGATGGAGAAAGTGGAGATTCAGACTTTAGATTTGGACAGCAGACAGACACCAATGCTCGATCAATTCCTGTTTATCCAGTTATTCGCGTCGGAGCACATTACCAACTTTTTGATTACACGCATTTGAGAGCATCATTTGGACAAGGGGTGCGATACCCGTCGGTTGCGGAAAGACACATTAGCACCTCGGTTGGAGCACTAAATATATTCCAAAATCCCGCTGTAACCAGAGAGACCGGTTGGGCGGCCGAGGTTGGATTAAAACAGGCCTTCAAAATTGGTGATGGTTGGAAGGGAATAATGGACGTATCTGCATTCATAAACCAATACGATAATATGATTGAGTTTGCCTTTGGCGTGTTTAATCCAGTTACTGGAATTAGAATTGATAATGACAATGATGCCATCCTTGCATTATATCAGCAGGGATATACTATTAATGACTTAATCGGATTTAGGTCCGAAAACGCAGAAAAAGCAAGAATTACGGGAGCTGAAATTTCCTTCAGCAGTATAGGAAGAATTGGAGAGGTTGAATTAGTTTCATTGATTGGTTATACCTATATGAATCCAATTAGCTTAAACGATGATCCGCAGTATCGAGTGACCTTTTCAGATTCTGGCACCAACATGTTGAAATATCGCTTCAATCACTTGGCGCGAGCAGATATTGAGGCTACGTATAAAAAGTTTAGTCTAGGTGCAAGCGCTCGCTACAATAGCTTTATGTCAAATATTGATGCGGTTTTTGAAGATGGTGTGGGAGGCACACAAATACTTCCAGGTTTAAAACAATATAGATTAAACCCGATGTATAATAATGGAAACCTGGTATTTGATTTTAGAATGGGATACAAGCTAGTTGACAAATACAGAATAGGGTTTATAATCAACAATGCATTGAACAGAGAATACGAAGCAAGACCAGGAGATATACAGGCTCCGAGAAATTTCATTCTTCAGCTACAGATGAATCTTTAATGAAGGTCCTTGGGATAATACCAGCGCGATATGGGTCATCCAGGTTTCCAGGAAAACCTCTTGTAGACCTAAAGGGTAAATCTATGATAAGAAGGGTCTACGAGGGCGCGGAAAACTCACAACTGATTTCAAGTATAGTTGTAGCAACAGATGACCACAGAATAGTTGATGAAGTAAAGGCATTCAATGGAAATGTATTAATGACCTCTCAATCACATCAATCTGGAACCGACCGTTGTGGAGAAGTCGCTTTAAAATACACAGATATAGATGTTGTTATCAATATTCAGGGAGATGAACCATTAGTTGATTCGAGACAACTGGACAGCTTGTTGGAGGCATTCCACGACGAATCAGTTAATATAGCCACATTGGGGATACACGACAACTCAGAGGAGACGAGCACTAATAGCAATCGAATAAAACTTGTGAAAGATGTAAATGGTGATGCGATTTATTTTTCAAGAAGTCCCATTCCAAACAAAATTAGAGCGAGCGAGTCAGCCTTGCAAGAAGCCAAATTGTTTAGGCATATTGGAGTATACGCCTTTCGTCGAGACACACTCTTAAGATTGACAAAATTACCTATCACGTCATTGGAGGTATTAGAGTCATTGGAGCAGCTTCGTTGGATGTATCACGGATTCAAAGTGCGCGTCATAGAAACAGGGATTGAAACCCCAAACATTGACGTGCCTGAGGATATTGATAAAGTTTTGCGCCTTATTTAGTCCATAGTTAAGGTCTTGTGATTAATTCAAGAATTGGTTATTTTTGTTTGAATGCATAACGTAGAAGGAATCATAGGTCAATTATTATTTAGACACAATTGTGTCATTATACCTACATTTGGTGGGTTTGTAGCCAAGCCTGTTTCCGCAAAGATCGACTTTGATAATGGAATAATGTATCCGCCTTCAAAATCATTACTTTTTAACCGACAGCTTGTAAATAATGACGGCCTACTTATTAACGAGTACGCGGAAGTTAATGGAAGATCTTTTGATCAAGCAGCAACCGAAATCCAAGAAGTCATTAATCATTGGAAATCAAAACTAAAGAAAGGTGAGCGCATTGAGATTGACAAGGTTGGAAACTTGTTCTTAGACATTGAAAATAATATTTGTTTTGAACAAGATCGTTTTTACAACTTGCTTTTAGAGTCATTCGGCCTAAGCCAGGTACAATTTCTCTCAGAAGAAGATGTTCAAATAGTTGAAAGCACAATTGAGATTATTGAAAAGCGTGAAGAGGAAGTAGAAAGGCATAATCAAACAGAGAAGTCTGTTAAGATTATTCCCATTGTTGCACAAGAGAACGAAGAGGAGCTACTTTTGCAATCATTTACTGTTGAGAAAAAGAAAAAGTCAAATTCTGTTTGGCGTTATGTAGCGGCGGCATGCCTGTTACCTATTGCTTTCTATTCCTTTTGGATTCCTTTAACAACTGATGTTATTGAATCCGGAGTTATATCTATCAAGGATTTTAATCCTTTTTATCAAACACCCACCCCGTCATACTCTCGGATTTCACCACTCGAAACGTCAACGAATACCATCACGCATCAATTAGACCTTGAAGCTAAAATTGACGAATTGCCTGATGGAGCCACGGAATATCCCATGAAGTATTCAGAAAATCATTTTATAACTGTTGATTTACCTCAAAGTGAAAATGCTGATTATCATGCTAATGCCGAGAAGACACGCGATAAAGAAGAAACATTAAATGAGTTAATCAGCCCAAATGCAATACATTATATTGTAGGTGCTTTTGGAAATAAATCTAACGCACAAAAGCTAATAAAAAAACTACAATCCAAGGGATTGGAAGCGAAGATAGTTGGATATACAAATGGATTACACCGTGTAGCATCGGGATCAGCCCTCTCAGAAGAGGCTCTTCAAGATATCATTATTAAGTCAAAAAAAGTTGGCTATCCTGGATGGGTTCTTCGTTAATAACAAAATCAAATATGACCAGAATTTTTATAGTTCTAACCTTCATATCGGTTGGAGCATTCAGCTATAGTCAGTATTCCTATACAGACCCAGTTTCAAATAGTGAAGATAGTGAGTACCAGTTCAGAAAGTTAGTACACCTTGATGCAACACCAGTGCAAAACCAAGGGTATACAGGTACTTGTTGGAGTTTTTCAGCTTTGTCTTTTTTTGAGTCTGAATTAATACGGATGGGTCAAAAGTCTCCCGATCTTTTATCGGAGATGTATGTGGTGAGGAAAGCCTATGAAAGTAAGGCAGAGAAATACGTGCGTATGGATGGTAAGATCAACTTCTCAGAAGGTGGCGCCTTTCATGATATACCCCACGTAATACGTAATTCTGGAATTGTACCGATGGAGGTCTATGAAGGGCTGAATTACGGAACGGAGAGGCATAATCATAGTGAGATGTTCTCAGTGCTAGACGGAGCAGTTCAGGGTCTTCTTAAACATCTTAACAACCGTTATACTGACTACTTAACATCTGCATGGATGAATGCCCTTAACGGAATTCTTGATGCTTATTTAGGAGAGGATATCAAGGAGTTTGAATGGAGAGGTAAAAAGTATACACCAAAATCTTATGCTCAGGAAATAGGTTTAAATATGGACAACTATGTATCACTTACCTCTTTCTCGAATCATAAGTTTAACGACGAATGTATGTTAGCGATTCCTGATAATTGGGCGTGGGGTAAAAGCTATAATTTGCCCTTAAGCGATCTAGTTTTAGCAACGGAGGAAGCATTAAAAAACGGATATACTTTAGCGTGGGGAGCAGATGTTTCCGAGAAAGGTTTCAGTTTTAGAAATGGGCTGGCAATAAACCCAATTGATGTTGCAACCATAGAGGTTTCGGGGAATGATAATAAAAACTTTAATGACGCCGGAGCTGTAAAGGTGTCAAATGCCTTTAAAACGCCGGTAGAGGAGGTTCAAGTTACGCAAGAGCTAAGACAGGAGGGATATGACAATAAGTCAACAACAGATGACCACGGAATGCATATTGTAGGTTTGTACAAGGATCAGAATGGAACAAAGTACTTCTTGGTAAAAAATTCTTGGGGGACAGGAAATTACCCAGAGGGGTTTCTGTATGTGTCGGAAAGTTACTTCAAGTGGAAAACTATAAATGTTTACTTGCACAAAGAGGGTCTAACAAGTAAACTAAAAAAACAATTAAACATTCAATAATCGCCGCCTGTTTGATTTTCAGGTCGTGTAATGTTATTAACCTCGCTTCATTACAGAGAAATTAGTAAAAATAGAATTTCGCTATTTACACTTAAAAATATTAGAAAAGATTCCTTACCCTCTTAGCATGTACGCCTTAAATTCTTCGTAATCGTTAATCTCGACAGCGTTCTTTTCTTTCTTAATTAAAGTCTGGACATCATTAGGTAATTCCAGTTTGATTTTTAATGCGTCCTCTATTACTTCTAAAAATTTTAGAGGGTGTGCTGTTTCAAGAAAAATAGTTTTACCCCCTTTAAATTCCTTAAGGTAATTTTTACAACCAAGGAACCCAATTGCACCATGAGGATCAGAAATGTAATTGAAATCAGTAAATAACTCTTTTATAGCATCTATTGTATCTTCATCTGAAAAACTATATGACTTTAGGTTGTTTTCAAGTTGTGAGAATGAATTGTTGTGTAATTCTTGAACACGGATGAAATTACTCGGCGCACCAACATCCATGGCATTACTGATGGTTGGAATCGCTTGTTTTGGGGCGTAATTTTGCGTCGAAAGATATCTTGTTACAACATCATTAGAGTTGTTAGCAGCAATAAAGTGTTGAACAGGGAGTCCGATTTTTTGTGCAACCATCCCCGCACAAATATTACCAAAGTTTCCGCTAGGAACAGAGTAGCTGATTTTCTGCGTTGCCCCCATTTGTTTAAAAGCAAAGACATAATAAAACAGTTGTGGTAGCCATCTAGCGACATTTATTGAATTCGCGGAGGTAAGGCTTAACGCCTTGTTGAAATCTGCATCGAGAAAGGCAGATTTGACCATTTCCTGACAGTCGTCA